>PAJN01000010.1 GCA_002710205.1 Methanobacteriota archaeon
TGGTCATCATGGTCGTCGTGATCATCATCGCCGTGGTCATCGTGGTCGTCATGGTCATCATCACCGTGGTCGTCATGGTCATCATCACCGTGGTCGTCATGGTCGCCATGGTCGTGGTGGTGGTGTGCACCACCCATTGCTGCGATAGCCATCATGAAAGTTTCAACATCTTCACCTTCGAACTCCAGCATGTATTCTCCAGCTTCNAAGTGGTAGACTGAGATTACAGTACCAGTTGGGCAATCGGAGGATGCTTCAAGGCTATCTTCAGGCATTAGCATCTCATGGTCTCCATGGTCATGCTCGTCATGGTCTCCGTGGCCATCATGGTCATCATCACCGTGGTCATCGTGATCGTCGTGGTCATCATGATCGTCGTGGTCTTCATCACCATGGTCTTCATCTTCATGGGCTTCATCATCATGATCATCTTCTGGGAATCCAAGGTTGTGTGCTCCATCATCTCCATGAAGTTCATCAGCATCCTCGGCATGCTCAGCAAGCATGTGGATTACTGTCGCAGAAGGACTGCTTAGGGAATCACACAACTTGTCTACGAGCATTGTTTCGTAGTCTAGAGAAATTTCGCCTGTTGGCATGGTGTGGACCATAGCGTAAGCCGGAGCATCACTGCCTAGGCCTTCGAGTGTTGAATCAACCCATGGTTCTAGACCTAGTCCGTGGTATAGGAATAAGTCGGCATCTCCTAGTCTAACTATGTCTTCCAATGCAGGAGAATAGTCGTGTACAGGGATGTTGTTCTGGCTCATCATCTGAACGTTAACTGTATCTCCAGCTATCGCCTTGACAATTTCACCAACGTGGTATGTGGATACCATTACAGTACCGTATTGTCCCTCTTCTAATTCGTCGTCGTCATCGGTTCCGATACATCCAGCCAAGCTGGACATAATCAAAACGAAACTCACAAGCAATGCTCTATGCCAATTACTGCGCATGCCCNGTCGGCAACTAATAACTATATAATNAAAACTAATAATTAGNGAATNNNCAATTATTATTATTGTAGAGTCCNTCGGAGTTACATGAGCCAGATTATATCCTTCAGTGCGGATAGAGATTTTGCGGCAATTTTCGATGATTTGATCCAACAATCGGGATACAAGAACCGCAGTCGNTTCCTCCGTGATGCAGCCCTGTACTTTGCAGAAGTTCAACAGAAGGGCGATCTAATGGACATAGATGACCAAGAAGTTGTTGAAGGCCACCTAGTNGTTCACTACCAGCATGGTAGTGACCAAAAGCTGATGGTAACTCGTACAG
The DNA here is from genome assembly GCA_002710205.1 of Methanobacteriota archaeon. Taxonomy (GTDB): domain Archaea; phylum Thermoplasmatota; class Poseidoniia; order Poseidoniales; family Poseidoniaceae; genus MGIIa-K1. Next base: position 1,285 of record PAJN01000010.1, read on the forward strand.
ATTCTGTGGAAGTTGCTGCATATCACCATAGTAGCCGCCTTGGACATTCATGCCACTTGTGTGTAGATGTTGTACATGTTAGAGGAGAGGCATTGCACGTTAGAGGTGTATTTGAGCAATTGAAGAACACTCGTAACGTCGAGAAAGTGGTATTCGTTAGTGCTCCAATGAGACAAGAAGAGTGTTGCTAGGATTTTTTGTTGTAGCAATCTATATTTGCAACATAAAAAGAAGACTCATCATGCAGCCGCAACCTATTGAATACACTCAGCCGGTTCAGTATACGCAGCCTGGAGCGATCCCGCAACCTAGTCAGTATCAGCAACCTGCTACTCAGTATATGCAAACCACTCAACCAGTGCAGCAGTTTTCGCAGCAACCTGCTCCGCAAATGATGGGTGGTCAACAACAAATCGTCTATGTAAAAGAACAGAAACCAAAAAAGAACGTTCAATGGATTGGAGTAGCATTGATTTTCGTATCTTTATTCTTGCCATATGTCTCAATATTTGGGGAGTTTACAGTCTCAGGATTCGAGATGATGGGAGAAGTCGGAGAAATGATGTCAGGAATGGATTCTGACGGTTCTGGAGACGGAGATGGAGATTCGGGAGATGTCCCAGTAGAGTTCGTATTCTTCGGAATAGCCATGCTAATGTTAGGTTTGAGTCCGTTCATATTCATCTTAAGTGCGATTATTTCATCGATTCTTCTAGCATCGGGCAAATCAGCCAAAGTTATGGGGATTTTGCACATGTTATACACCGTTGTTTTCCTAATTGTTGGAGCAATAGGTACAGTTGATTTCATAATTCAAATATCAGTGTATGATATTGCAGGATTTGGATTCTACATTGGAGCATTTGCTTCGGTACTATTCTTCGTTGAATGATACCCACTCGCCAGAGATAATTCTCTCGAAAGAATCTGTAGGCTTTGCATAGTGGTATGTATATGCCCAAATCTTTCCTTGGTCAGTAGTAACCTCTTGAATTACTCTGTTGAATAGGGGGTTTGAGGACCCTGCACCCTCAATCCAATCTAGGCGTTGTATGATTTGAAACATGTCTGAAGCTCGATACAACTCTCCTCTTACAGTACCCTTGCCAGCAACTAAGCCTGGATAATCAGAAATGTGGTAGAGTTCACCTTGTACGGTTCCTTCACAAACAAGAGTACATCCATCTTGCATTTCGCTGTGACGAGACATTCCTTCCATTAATGTGCCATAAACGAATACATGTTCGAATTTTGCATTCATACNGTTACCAAGGGCTGAATCAAGCCAATCTGTAGTNAATTCAAGCCTTTCGAGGCCATTTCTGATTAGATTCTCGTATTCCTGCGAAGGGGGNTGGAAATTATCCTCAGTGGCATAGTGGATGTAGGTGTAGGCTTGGTGCGCCTTGCCATCTGCTGTGTAAGCGGTTACAATTTCCCTCTGGTAATATTTTGGATTTGGATGTCCTTCTTTACGGTCAAGAGCTTCTAATGTATCTTCATCGATCTCGAAAAGTGCACCGGGTGTTGCCGCTCTTCCTGAGGCCAGTAGTTTGAGATTCGCAGCACCGGCTTCTCTAGANCCAGAATAATAGTCGAATGTAAGATAATAATCGTCAATCCAAGCAGGNCCTATNTCNTTCAATCCATCTGGATTTCTTCCTCGCTTGCGGCACCACTTGGTCCAATCAGCATTGTCCAAATTGGAACCATAGCCGAAATACAGCATTGGTGCTGTTTGCTTGTTTTCTTCCATGGCTCAAGAAATTTCAAGGGACTAATAAACCCTTAGATTTACACTCACTTTTTTCTTCGCATAACTACGAATAAAATCAGNAGAAGGAGTATTCCTCCTCCGCCTCCTCCNTAAATCAGCAATTGNTTATCAGATGTGCCTGAAAGAATTTTTTCAGATTCACTCGCTTCNGCAAATACGGTAATAGTGGTAGTCACTGTCTCAGTAAGGCAGTTGCCTTCACTNTTACAACTGAAGTCACTTGTAGCCATGAATTCCAATGCAAATGTCATTTCATGCTTGCCTTCAGAATTGATTGGCCAATCTTCGTAACCAGTTGGAGTTCTCATTATGACGCGAACTTTAATTGGTGGCCCCATTGATTCAATTTCCGCATTAACCAAAGGCAAAGAAATGGAAAATCCAGCATCTTCCAAAACACCACGAGAGTTTTCAGTCAGAGCCAATCTAAACTTATCCACGCCATTTCCTTGGTTGTAAACCTTAAATTCGGCATCATAATCTACCTTTGTTTTCAAAGTGACCAGCGATTCAACAGCTTCTAATTGTAATCCAGAGTATTGCATTATTGAAATTATCAATTTTGATTCCGCCTCTGCTATATTCGGAGGCGGAAGACCCATCATTTCCGTGACTGTTGCTTTGACAACTAAATTCCTAGATGATACAGACATCCTTTCTTCACCTTTAACAGTCACATAGAATTCTTCTTCTGCATTTGGTCCAAGTATGATTGAACCAGGGGCAGAATTTACTAATCCATCAGATTGAACATCGATTTCGATTTTTTCCTGATAGGAGTTTGGATTGCTAACTGTGCATAATGCTTGACCAGTCAACGCGGCTCCAGGATACACCTCAACTTCGACAGATCCTGAAGCATCAACTGAGACACAATCTAAGTTTACAGCAGCGGGTCCTACTTGTGCTTCAACANTAGGTACTGGCATTGCAGAGAGAAGGAAGATTAGAATTAGCACAGTCGCCTTCAGTCTCATACCTTCTTGCGCTATTTGGTTGGTATTCAACATTTCCCGGTTTTAGGAAATCATTTCTTCACTCATATCCATTTGTGGTTTGCGGCGAGAAAAATGCTTCTCTATTCACCGTTATCTGTTTTCTTGAAGTTAATCAATCCAGCATCTTCGATGATTTCGCAATTTCCGGGCAGTATTGGAAGAATATCATCTACTGCTAAACCTGTGGATTTGTAGATTTTGTTAGCAATACTNTCTTTCTTTTCTCTACCGGGGGTGACGACGATGTATCGATTACAGATCTCAGAAATATGTTCTACAGTAGATGCCATCAGCAGTGGTATGCCATTAATTGCAACTAGCCCCACTCCAAGTTTCAAATCGATATCCTTGTACCATGTTCTTTGACCTCTGATTACGAATGCACCTTTCCCAACATACTCGCCGGTTTCAGCCGACTTGGAAACCTGGCCCGGCTTAACCCAGAAAACGGTACCATGGGCGCCACCACCATTCCATGCTCTACTCCATGCCAAGGCCATTGTTGCAGCGATTTCAGTGACATCATCATCTAAATCTGCATCGATCTTATCGATTAATCTGAAGGCTGGCATATCTTCNCCAATGTGAGCCGGTGGTTGTGTATCTATGGTGAATCCCTGATTGTTCCTTAGGGAGCAAGACGGGGCNCCATGCATGTCTGCGTGTAAGTATCTGTCACCTAGCGAGAGATGCTTTTTGACGATTGAATCGTTACCTTTGGCATCTTTTCCTCCAACCATTANGTGGCCGGTAGGCAGCATAGTCCACTTGTGATTTTCAAACCATAATCGCTTAGCACGGCGAACCTTTGCAACTTGTCCACTGGCTTCCCTTTTCGCCTGCTTTTTCTTGGCTCTTTCGAGTTCCAACCTCGTGTCTTCAAGTGCTTGAATCGCACCTGCAGATTTGTCTTTTTGCTTGCGTCCTGCTTGGAAATAACGTTGCGCATTCTGATGAACAGTTTCGTCAATATTGAGGACTACCTGTTTGCCAGGTTTGCCTTCTTCGTCTGGCAGGAATGCGTTGAAACTTCTTTCAGCAGCATTGACCGATTGAATCCACTCGATCTCTTTTACGGCCTTTTTCACTCCATCCCAACTCATCGATTCGACCGCTTGTTTAACTTGGGCTAATAATTGCTCAACATGTGTCCAATTATTCTGAATCAAATGTCCGATTTCTTGCTGTTTTTCAACTTTTATTGCAAATCCTTCGAGTGCATTTTCTTGTTGAGCAAGACGACGCTCTAATCGTTCTACATCGGTTGAATGGCCTCTTCCTGGAGCCGCAACATCCAGTGCTTCGGCTTCTCTTCTAGCCAAAGCATGAGCATCGTGTGGTCCCAGCCATTCATCAACAGCTTCGCACATAGTTTCGTATTCTTTGTACTCCAAATCTTGTAATGTTGTTAGTACCATTGGCCATGCTTGCTCATAACCTTCCTTTCCGCTGAATAGGTAGCCTTTCCATTCACCATGGAGCATACCTTGCAGTGAATCCCAGATCTTACTCAAGTCTACACTCTCGATTTCAGCATCAGCATCATTCCCGGTTTCTGCACAAATAGCACCAGATATGCCGCCTCCTAAATTGAGAACTCCTCCAAGTGTACGNCCTAGACTTCTGTCGCTCGATTTCATCAATTGCGAGAATGAATCGAAATCCAACTCGTATGGGTTTTGTGCNGCGGGNGGGGGCGAATATTGCACGCCTTTCTTCAATGTCCTATCTGCATATGAAGCATGGGTCAATGGCTGGATAATCATATCTTCACCATCTGTAAGGATGATGTTACCATCTCTGAAAACCTCAACATAAAGATGGAATATGCCATGTGAATTTTCGAAAATAAATCGTAATACTCTATCAAATCCAACCTGTTCAACAGCCTTTAGTCTAGCATTGGTCAATACCTTTCGGAGAACCATTGCGAATGGAGCAGGATATTGCGGCATAGGGCGGTCTCTTTGGCTGGTGTAAATCCTCTTTCCACGAACCAGAACCAAGTCAGTATTTCCTCCAGATTTTGCTCTCAAGCGAAGTACAACTTGCTCGTAATGCGGTTGGTAACACTTCTTACAATGAGAGCCGACCATTTGAGATAACTCGTTTGCGATTGCTCGCAAGTCAAGGCCGCTCATCACAGTCTTCATGTCCGCACCCAGCCACCGTCAACCCTCATCACTTTTCCATCCTTCTCATGTGAGATAAGATGGGATAAGGTCTGGTCAACAGCCAATCCAGGGTGAGCATNAGGAGTGTCTTGATACGCAATTTTTGCAATCATTTCGAGATTTGAGTTTCCTTCCTCAACTGCACATAATACCTTATCATGTCGTATCGAGCGATGTCGAATGTAGTGTTCTAGAGTTCTACTTGGTAGCGGAATAACAGGTCCATGAGAAGGGAAAATCAAGTGAGGGTCCAAGTCCAGTAATCTNTCCAATTGTTCGATGTAAGTCATCATATCCCCTTGTCCGGGAGGAATTAGAATAGTTCCAATTCCAGCAACCATATCTCCTGCAACTAAACCTGAATTTGAAATCAAGCAGAGATGTTCAGGATGGTGTCCAGGGGTGTGTAATACTGTCCAATTCTGTGAACCTAGCTGAAGCACTTCACCATCTTTCAAAACTCTATCAGCAGTTGAAGAGGCAGACCAGATTGGCACATCGAACGCTTCTTTCAATAGTCCTTCATCTGCTAGATGGTCACTATGACCATGGGTGTAAAATACGGCAACAAGGTTGCCTTTGTGTCTTTCAACTGCTTCTGCGACATCTTCCATTCCTTCTCTATGGCGGAAAGCAGGGTCTACGACAATGAAATCTCCCTCAGGGTCACCAACAAGATAGCAATTGGTGTGGTCCGCAGGTGGGAGTGTTGCAGTTTTTACAGGTACAACTTCTACCCCATGTGCGAAAAGTATCGAGCGTCGTCCGGGCATTCTAGTCTCCAAATCTATTGCCACTCTTTCCATGTCTTGATCCATTATTCCAAGACATCTTTCTACTTCCATCAATAGTGTTACTACCGGAGGTGCAATCTTGATGACATTATTTTGCCATGCACCTATCCAGTCACTAGGCCTCATCCATCTAGCATCTTCGAATTCGGTTTGACCGACTAGCGAGAAATCGTCGTGGTCATCTGCATGAATGTGGAGGAATGTATTCTCGAACCTCATAGGGGAGAATGGAGGCGTAGTTCGCATTGAGATGACTCTTATTCCTTGAGTTTCACTGGGTATGTCTCCATCTAAAGCCAGAGGAAACCAATTCGATTTGTCCTCAACGACCATACTTCTGAAGTCATTTTCTACTGTAACCATGCGTCCTCCAAGAGGAGCTAGGCCTAATTCTTCAACAACTTCTCTCATTATTGCACAATGCTGTATAGAAATTCCCAAGACTTCACTCGCTGCTGAATCGACTCTGGATACTCCTCCGCCAGGGAATGCCCAATATCCAGGGAAAGAGGGCATTGATTCACTACGGTTCCCTAACAAAACTTCGACTCCTTCGTCTCCTTGACGAGTAATCATCAGAGTTGCAGAAGGACGAGCAGACCTCCGCTCAATGTTTGGCAAATCCAAACCACTTGGGACCTCGCTCATGTTTGGCGCCTAGGCACAAATGGTTTCAATACATAACATGGTTTGGCACCCACATGGTCACAATTGAGGAGGATCTCGAGATGCTGGCCAAGTCCATTGAGATGGGTATTGATCCGTTTCCACCTCCAAAGCCGAAAAGACCGTGGGCGAGATATGCTATCGCCTCATTTCTGAGTATTTTGATGATTAGTTGGGTTTCAAAATTCTTAATGCGATTTACATAAGCATTGATATGTCGATTTGAACTGAGGGGATTGTGCGCCTACGCAGTTTCATTCTGGTTTTGCTCCTAATCCTTCCAGGATGCTTGGGCGAATCAACAGATGAAACTGTTTCAGGCATAGATTCTGAAATTAGAATTGAAGTGTGGTACACCTTTGCCGCAGAGACAATTGAGGAGGAAGTTTTCCTAGAAACTGTCGAGTCATTCATTGAAGAAACCGGAGTTGATGTGAAGGCAACACGTGTGTCATATGGGGATGCAGACCAGTTATTCATGACGGCAGCCCAAGGTGGAGAGGCACCGGATTTACTCAGGATATCCTCAGATTCATTGGGTAAGTTTGGTGAAGTTCGAGTTGACGGTGCTCCATTATTCGAAGATTTACGTCCACACTTAACCCCTGCACAAAGAGATAGATTCGACCCGATTTCATTAGAATCGATGAGGTATGGAGAATCATTGTATGCAGTTCCAGCAAGTTTCGATTGCTTATCCCTGATTTACAACAAAGCACTATTCGATGGCATGGAAGAACCAAACGAAAATTGGACTCTTGAGGATTTGATGAATGCAGGTGAACAAGTCGGTCTTGAGTTCCCAGTCAAAAATGCGTATTGGTGGTTCCCATTCTTGGGGGGATATGGTGGAGAATTGTTTGATGGAAATGGTACACCAACCTTGGATGAAGCAGGTGCAGCGCAATCTCTTGAATGGATGATGGATCTTGAATTAGTTCACGAAATCGTTCCGGAGGGAACACAGAAAATCAGTATGGAAAATTCATTCGAAGCATGGGATACTGGAATGGTAATCGATGGGCCATGGAATTGGGCTAGATATGGAAAAGGAATNGACAATCTCGGCCAAACTCTTCTACCTAAGGTCAGTGAAAACGGCGACCATCTTTCGCCACTAGTAACGTACAAGGGCTGGGCTGTGTCCAAACAAAGCCCACAGAAAGTGGCTGCAACNAACCTTGCTCTATACCTCTCAAGTGATGAAGTTCAGAAGGAATTCGCATTACAAACTTACACAATACCTACTGCACAAAATCTGAAACAAGATTCTGAAATCCTAGCAGACCCGGTAATTACAGGATTTATTGCGCAAGCCGAACTTGGGACTCCGGCGCCCACTACTAGGGGTATGTCGATGGTTTACGAGGCATTAGCGCCTGCCTTTGAGCAAGTTTACACTGAGACATCATCCGCTAGTGAGGCCTTAGCAATGGCTGATGAAGAACTAGAGAGGATGTTGTCCGAAGCTGATTGGGCCGACAAAGCAGAATTAATCGAAGGCTACCGAACTGTAGATGTCGAATTCGAAATTGGAATGGGCAACCATTCAATCTATCTTGACGGCGAACTCCATTCTANATTGGCACAGGGCGAATCCACATACGATTCTTACACTGAATGTCTGTCTTCTTACTCTAACGAGACAACTTTCAAGTGTTCATTGACTGGTATGATTCCTAATCAAGAGCACAATATTGTGGTGAATGATTCGACAGGTACAATTTTCGAGATTAATGCAGTTTCTAGCGTAGAAGATATTCTGCCTGAACCGGGAGGTACTAGCGGGGTTTTGTTCGCTATAGGCTCAATCATTCTCTCTCTGATTGCCCTTCTTTCATACGGTGCTTGGAAAGACAAAAGAAAGACATCTTCCAAAGGAGCACACTTCTACATAGCTCCAGCCTTGATGGCTCTGGCGGTACTAACTTTCTACCCAGTATTCTACGGATTCTACCTTTCAGTAACCGATGCCAGCCAAACTAGATTGGGAGATGAATCATTCATTGGGCTATCTAATTTCATTGATGTATTCACGGCAGAAGGTTTCCTCAAAGTAACAATATTCACATTAATTTGGACACTATCAAACGTGATCGCACACATCGCAATCGGCTTGTTTTTGGCAATTCTTCTCAACGACCATAGATTGCGTGGAAGGGTCGGATATAGGACAATAATGCTCCTGCCATGGGCTATTCCTTCATACATTTCAGTTCTAATATGGAGAGGAATATTCCAACCAGATGGTTTGTTGAACGATTTATTGGGCACAGATTTGAATTTGTTAGCCGACCCCACAGGCGCCCAAATCGTCGTTATTTTGGTCAATATTTGGTTAGGAGTACCGTTCATGATGATGTCTCTATCAGGCGCTTTACAGTCGATACCAAGAGAAATGTATGAGGCGGCTGAAGTTGATGGAGTTAGTAATTGGGATCAATTTAGGCACCTAACTTTGCCCAACCTCAAAAGTGCATTAATTCCACTTTCATTGCTCGGTTTCATTTGGACATTCAATATGTTCAATGTAATTTATTTGATGACAGACGGCGGTCCNAATCTAACCTATGGNCCCGGGTCAACTGATATTCTGATTACTTATGTTTACGATGTTGCATTTATTGACGGGCAGTATGGATTAGCGGCAGCTTGGTCGGTGGTCATCTTTGCAATGTTGGTATTATTCTCTTGGCGCTACATGAAGCAGACTAATGCTACGGAGGCGGTATCATGAGTGGTGAACGCACTATGCGTGACTGGTATGCTCCATTGGAGATTTACACACTTGCTTCATGGCTAAGAGTCGCCGTAGTAGTNAACATTTGTTTGCTACTATTCGACTATCTCAAGGGTGATGGATATGNGTACTCATTGTCCGGAATTGCTCTAATGATTGCACTCGTTTACAGTCTTCCTGATGGTGATATGTCCTGGCGTAGAGATGTCTCGCTTGTGCTATCTGGAGCGGTAATGATGGTGGGAATATTGTCAGTTCTAGAAGAACCGGCTGGATTCGTGATTTGGATGGAATCTTGGCTAATTATTCCTGGATGCATCTCTCTGTACTGGATATCATCGCCACACGTTTCAAGATGGAATCGAGAGCAGATGGAGTTGTCAAAAATTGAGAAAGGTTTGGCACGTAATGCTGAGCATTCAGAGGCATATCAGAGAATTGGTAAGCACGTAATTTTAGCGCACTTTGCATTCATTGTATTGCTACCAGTTGTTTGGATTATAGATATCTCATTGTCTCCAGGAAACGCCCTTGGCGGAAGCTTTGGGGACTCTTTCACTACCGAACATTATTCCAAGATTTTGGGTGGAGATCAATTTTGGATTTGGATGACAAATTCTCTGATTGTATCAATTGGAACCACTATCGCAGGCCTAGCATTGGCAGTGCCTGCAGCATACGCGTTTAGTAGATTCAGATTCAGTGNTAGAGACCCAGCAATGTTCTCTTTCTTGCTGGTGCAAATGTTCCCTGGAATCATCATTTTAGTTCCTTATTTCATGGTTATGAAAACTCTAGGATTACTCAACTCACACCTAGGTTTGATTCTAGCATATTCGGTCACTGCTCTACCTCTATGCGTTTGGATGCTCAAAGGATTCTTCGATACAGTACCTCGNGAATTGGAAGAGGCTGCATTGATTGACGGATGTAGCAGATTCGAGATTTTCGCAAAAATCATTCTTCCATTATCGCTTCCAGCAATTGCTGTAACCGCATTATTTTCATTCCTCGCAGCATGGAATGAATTCTTGCTTGCATTGACNTTCAACACTTCAAATGACATGTACACATTGCCAGTTGGTCTTGCGTCTATGATTTCATCTACAGGACAATCATGGGGTGATTTTGCTGCAGCAAGTTTGCTTGTCAGCCTACCGGTCGTAATTCTGTTTATCCTATTCCAGAAGTTCCTCATCGAGGGATTATCAGCAGGAGGAGTCAAGGGGTGATTCCATGGTATCAGTAAGATATGAGAAAGTAACGAAGCGATATGATGACGGCACTGAAGCGGTCAAAGAACTAGACCTAGAGGTGGCTGATGGAGAATTCCTAGTTCTTCTAGGCCCATCCGGTTGTGGTAAATCCACCACATTACGGATGCTTGCAGGATTGGAAGATATCTCTGAAGGCGAGATTAAAATCGATGAAGCAAGGATCAATGATTTGCCACCAGGTGCTCGAGGATTGGGAATGGTATTCCAGTCATATGCACTCTATCCTCACATGAATATCGAAGAAAACCTATCTTTTGGTTTGAAGAGAATGAAAGGCGAGGAAAAATTGTCAGCAGAAGAGATCAAGTCAAGGGTCGATGAAATGGCAAAAATGCTTGGTTTGAGTGAGGAATTGGGTAAGAGGCCTAAGGAATTGTCCGGAGGCCAGAGGCAGAGAGTTGCCCTTGGNCGTGCNCTTATCAAGCGCCCAAAGGTTCTACTTATGGACGAGCCTTTGTCCAANTTAGATGCTGAATTACGCCACCAGATGCGGGGTGAAATCCGTAGATTACACGAGGCAATGGGTTGTACCACCATTTACGTCACTCACGACCANATTGAAGCTATGACTCTGGCNGATAGAATCGCGATACTCGACAAAGGAGAATTACAGCAACACTGTCCACCTATGGAGGCTTACAATAATCCTGCAAACGATTTTGTCAAGGGATTCCTAGTCAAGCATCTTAATGATATCAAGGAGACTGCAGATACATTGTTCAAGAGTTGATTTAGATGCGCAGAGCCATTTTCCTTGTCGTTTTACTTCTTGCAATGAGCATTCCATATGTTCAAGCTGATAGCGAGGAAGGTGTTCTTTTCACTTGGTCAGGTAATGCAAACACGGTAGAATTGGTTGGTGAATGGGATTGGGATTCACCTACAACAATGACAGAGATTGATGGTTTGTGGTCTGCGAGCATTGAATTGAGTGAAGGGTTGTATTGTTACAAGTTCATTGTCGATGACGAGTATATCTTCGANCCAGCAAATACCTATCGCGGATATTGTGACGGAATTGAAAATTCAGTTGTCAGAGTTGGAGACGAGGCTCCAATTTCGCATCAAATAATTGATGATACCTTGGTTGTATCTAGCGTTGAAAACCCTAACTCAGATTATGCATTCACTCAGAATGGAGCAACTTGGATATTGGATTTAACAGATTTAGCAGATGGTAAGCATAGCATCACTTTATCAGCAGACGGCAAGGAATCACTCGCCGTTTTTTGGACAGGTCCAAATGCTGATTTTGTATGGGATGATGCTCTGATTTACATGGTAATGACCGACCGATTCGTCAATGGTAATACTAGCAATGATGGCTCGCCAAGTGGAGCAGAGGCTGAAGCAGATTGGATGGGTGGCGACCTTGAAGGCGTCACTCAGATGATCGAATCTGGATACTTCACCGATTTGGGTGTGAACGCTCTGTGGATTTCTCCATTCAATACCAACCCAACTGGCTCATACATTGCTGCTGATGGACAGCATCAGGTTTCAGGATATCANGGATATTGGCCGATTGAGCCTAGGCAAGTCGACCCGAGATTTGGTGGTGAAGCGGCTCTTACTGAAATGGTCGAAGCTGCACATGATGCTGGATTACGAGTGATGGCAGACTTTGTGGTAAATCACGTGCACGAAGACCATGTTTACGCTCAAGAACACCCAGAATGGTTCAATCAAGGTTGCATATGTGGAACCGAAATGTGCGATTGGACAGATCGCAGATTGGATTGCTTGTTCATGGATTACATGCCAGATTTGGACTGGAAGAATAGAGATGCGAGCGAGCAGATTATTGCAGATGCTTTGTGGTGGGCTGAAACCTTTGATTTGGACGGCCTGCGCGTAGATGCAGTGAAGCACGTTGACGACCATGCAATTACAAATTTAGCAACACGAATTAATGAGAGGTTCGAGGCTACTGGGACAGATTTCTACCTCAAGGGTGAAACTGCGATGGGTTGGTCTGGTCACTCTTTGGAGGATAATGCTGAACAGTATCAGACAATCAATCGCTACATCGGAGATAATGCATTAGACGGTCAGGCNGACTTCGTCCTCTATCATGCGGTTGTTGACAACGTTTTCACTACTGGAAACATGGATTATCAGCACCTTGACTTTTGGACAAATAGAAGTCAAGACCAGTATACGGATGGAGCAATAATGGTCCCTTATCTCGGCAGTCACGACTCCTCTAGATACCTTTCACGAATTCAAAACGATGGCACTCAATGGAATCAATGGGAAGAACAAGAGAGGCCAAACACGCCTTCTTCTGCATCCTATCAAAGCGCCAAGCAAGGGATTGCTTGGCTGCTAACTACCCCAGGTGCGCCTATGCTGTACATGGGGGATGAGTTCGGTCAGCACGGTGGAGCTGACCCAGACAATCGTAGAATGCTAGATTTCAATCTAAACGATGGCCAGCAAGATTTGAAGAATTTCACTTCAGAAATTGCCAATGTTCGCTTGGAGAATGAAGCCCTACGCCGAGGNGTCTATTCCACCTTCCATGCTGAAGCAGATCTCCTTGCTTACGAGATGACAAGTGATGAACAAAGCATTCTTGTCGTCCTAAACCGAGGTGGTGCAAACCAGATTCAGTCATCTTATGACGAGGTTCTCTTTGGAGAATCTAGTCTTAGTGAAGGTACTCTTTCTCTCCTTGCAGATTCTGTAACTATCTTAGCAAAATCNGCTGATGAAACANATTCAAACACGGGAAATTCAAGCCAAGGAAATGGNGACAATACCGATAACTCAACAGATGANAATTCGGNTAATAACGGCACACTGGTNGACAATTCTACCTCTGGAAACCAAACTCAACAAGTTGAAATGAGAACTTGTGATGGATGCTGTGGAGATACCTTTGAAGCTCCAATTAATGAGCCATGTCCAATGGTTTCTTGTGCCCCATGTGATGAGGAAAAATCGGATGAAACTGCTACTTCATCTACTGAAACTATAGTTAGGAATTCTTTGATAGCAATCGTATTACTAGCAGGGCTTGTATTCATTCAAATGAATCGTAGAAGCGGAGATAATCACTGATCATTCTCGCTCCGGTGAACCTTGCTGAAGTAGCGATTGAAGCGCGCATCAATTCGCACCACTTCTCATCACCCTCGTCCCATGCAGGAAGAACTTCATTCTCAATAACGTCGAGTACATTCTTTGCATCACGAACATCATCTCTCTCGTCATCAGCCTTTCCAATAGCCCAGCCGTTTACTCCATGCTCACAGCCTTCTGGCCACCAGCCATCCAAAATGCTGCAGTTAGGAACTCCATTCATAGCTGCCTTCATTCCTGAAGTGCCAGAAGCTTCCATCGGTCTAATTGGATTGTTTAACCAGATGTCTACGCCACCGGTCATTGCTAATCCTGTGGCCATGGAATAGTCTTCGAGGAAAGCAACCGGAATGTCATTTTTCAAGTCACTCGCAGATTCAAAAATCGACTTGATTAGCGCCTTTCCACCTTCATCACGAGGGTGCGCCTTTCCTGAGAAAACGAACTGAATCTTTCCTGCTCCGATTTCTCGTAAGCGTTCTAAATCGCTGAAAACCAAGTTTGCCCTCTTGTAAGTGGCGAACCTGCGAGCGAATCCGATAGTTAGGCGATTTTTGTCTAGCCTTACCCCAGTACTAGTTTGAACTAATTCTCTTAGCACCTTTCGAGCAACTCCTCTTGCTTCAACCAGTTCTTCGGTTGGAATTTTTCCAGCGTGTGCTAATTTGGTTGGGTCTTCTCTCCAGCCAGGTAGTTGTTCATCGAATAGATCTCCCATCATTGGACTGGTCCAAGTTAGATGGTGAACGCCGTTTGTAATCGGCGCAATGTGGTGGTCTGCAAACATAGATGATGCAACCCATGCATTGAGATTACTCACTGCATTAACAGGGCCTGAAAGAGCCACTGCTAGATGAGACATTGAGATTCTGCGGCCTTCTTCAGGGTCGCCAGCATCGATCACAAGTTGCTTAGCATCCGANGGCAGTAGGTCGCCAAGAACTTCCTCAACAGCNTCCCATTCGAATCTGTCGTGACCTGCTGGAACAGGTGTGTGAGTTGTGAATAGAACTCGCTTTGCTAATTGTTCACGAGTCCAACCTTTGCCCAACATCTCCAGTAATGCGAAAGTACAGTGACCTTCATTCAAATGCAGTCCATCTAAATCATGGCCAAGTTTGTCAAGCAACCTGAGTCCACCAACGCCGAGCAAGTATTCTTGTCGAATCCTTACCCAATCATCTCCTCCGTACAGAGTCAATCCAAGGTCTAGATGCTTCTCAGTATTTTTTGGATGGAAAGTATCCAAGAAGTAAACAGGAACTTCATGGCCTGAAACTCCAGTAATGTCGGCTCTCCAAACCTTTGCCCACAATTCCCCTCCATCCAAAGGAAGCGAGATGTCCATTCCAGTATCTTGCAGGTGCTGAGCAGGGTCTAGATCTCTGTATGTTTCAGTTTGAATTCCATCTTCATCTAGGTGCTGTCGCCCGTATCCTTTGCGGTATAGCAGTGTCACACCAACCAGTGGAACTTCAGCATCTGCGGCGCTCTTTACGTGGTCACCAGCCAAAACCCCTAGTCCTCCAGAATAGGTATGAAGTTCTGACCAAAGACCAATTTCTGCGGTGAAGTAGCCTACGACTCCCATGCAGGATTGCCTAANCGNTACAGGTTATCATAATCGCGACTGCACAAAATTCGGAAATTTNCTGATTTTACTAATCTGTTGGTTGCTTTGTGAAATTTCGGCAAAGTATGAAATCCCTCCTTGAAGTAATTCAACTCATGAAGGAACTAGGACATTGTCCAAGATGTAAATCTCCGGAAATTTTGGTTCAGGATACACCGGGTAAGAGAATGGAAATTTGCCAAAATTGTGGTTTCTTAGATACTTACCTTCAGGGAGCGTACAAGAACCCAGGCAGAGTAATGCTAATCTCAATATTGCTTGGAATTATTCCATTAATTGGATTCTTGGTGTATCTCTTTTTTGGGCGATAGATCAAATCCANACATCGTTTTCAGAGGTCAAATCGCTATCTGCTTCACCGGTATTAATGACTCCACGNGGCTCTACAATCATTATTTTGCANTCTTNAGAAGCATGTGGTTTGTGCATTACTCCCTTAGGGACCACATACATTTCTCCAGNATTTAGCTCGACCGTTTTATCTTCAAATTCGATCATCATTGAGCCTTCGATAACGATGAACACCTCATCGGTATGTCCGTGGTTATGCCAAGTAAACTCGCCTTCAATTTTCACCAATTTGAATTGATAATCATTCATCTCAGCGATGACTTTAGGCGACCAGTGGTCGGAAAACTTCGAGAATTTGTCGCTAAAATTGACTTTCTCCATGCGCGAGCCTAAGCACTCCACTTACTTCGCATTATCCAAAGACACAACGTGTTCTTTATGCAAACTAATTTTATGAATTTCCGAATAACTTCATTCAGGATTATATTGCCCATCAGGTGCAATTTGAGGCAGCATATACTGAGGGTCGGTAATTAGAGCATAGATTAACACATCCATACTTTCCAACAATTCCTTCGAGCATGGCTGCCAT
>PAJN01000011.1 GCA_002710205.1 Methanobacteriota archaeon
ATCAAACCAGCGAGGGTACCCGGATTCGAACCGAGGTCAAGAGGTTCGTAACCACTTATGCTATCCACTACACCATACCCCCATTGGTTTGATTGCTCAACGACTTAGAGCCGCTGAAGCATACGCATCTCGAGTCGAAATGCAAAATTGCAACAGTACTGAAATAATTTTCAGAATACATGGGATCGAACTCGACTGCGAAGTCGACCCAACCTAGTGAAATATCCTAATTGCATGGTATCACCATTTCTCCGTTGCAACATAGCCCAAGCAGTCATTGCGTAAAAAGATTTCGGTGTTTTCTATCATTTTTGACACTCCAAAGACGGAGTTTGCATTTTTTGCCACTTCTGGCCAACTGCCTTAATGTTATATTTTTAACTTGTTAAATAACAAATATTGGTATTTTTGTTACTTTTTACCGATTTTACAGTTAATTTTATACAAAAAAACAACAAAATCGATTTTTTGAACCTATTTTCCTTCTTCTTAGCAAAAGAGTTGGATTCAAAATCAATAAAATTGACAATCCAGGTTACTCTTCTTCGTCTGAAGAAATCGTTTCATCATACCAAGCCTCTAGATGAGCAACTCGATTTGCATCAAGACCAAGTGTCTTAGCTTGTAATTGTAGGAACTTTCTCTCTTCTTCAGTTACGATCAAGTCTTCCATGGCCAATTCATATGCCTCAAGATATGTTCTTTCGGCTCCTGTAAACGATTCCGGCATTAATCTGCTAGAGAAGCCATTGATTACCGTAAAGATCGGTTTGCGCAACACGATTAGCGGAGCACCAACTAAAACACCACCAATCCATCCAGAGCCTCCAACTAAGTTCTCAACTAATTCTGATGCGACAAGGAATGCGATTGCACCTATTGTCGCAAACATAGCAGTACTGAATGTCTTGCGGAGTTTTTCATCAATCCCTAATACATCATTCTTCAGTATTGCATAAGTGAACATTATTCCTTCGAATAAGCCTGCAAATAATGCACTAAACAAGAAACCGTACAGACCAAAGAAGTAATACTTGAAAGAATCATTCAACTCGACATTAATTAGATCTGAAGAGTCGAACTCTCCATATTTAGCTGAAATGTAAATCATGGAGAAAAGCATTGTACCTTGGAAGAATGTCTTCCCTGTGAAACCTACTTCAATTGCTCTTGCTTCTGTTGAACGCTGAACTGCATCTTCGTCGTCCTCATCAACTGTAAGGTTCTTCTGCGCACTGCGCATAAACCATAATGCTACGAAAGCTGTCAATACAGGACTCATCAATAACACTCTGCCTAAATCAGACTGCTCGACTGTTACAAAGTGATACGGAGCATATTCCTCAATACAATTTCCAGTTAGTCCTTCAGCACCATATGATGTTTCAACTAATGCTGAACCCTCTCCTCCACCTTCTGGACATTCTACATACACTGAACCACTGAATGTTTCGTAAACACCACCATTTGCTGTGATTATCAAAGTCATTAACGCAATCGACATTGCTGGAAGTGCCCAATACAAATTGTTCTTGATTGAATCCTTAGTCATGAACTTTAGGAACCTAACCGGATAGAATGATGAAAGTGAAAGATACATGAAAATCGAGAGCAAACACATCGTGTAGTATACAACTCTCCAATGCTGCATAAGCGGCATTATTTCTGGTCCGAAAGGATAGATTGCATACCATGCGACTATTGTTTTCAATCCTTCAACGTAAAGCATCAATGACATAAATCGATTTTCAGGGGAATCCGGTCTAGCTCGAAAAATCATCGTAGCCAAAGTGAATAGGAAAATTAGCGTTAGAATGGATAGAAAAGCGTGAATAATCCCTACACCTGTCCACGCATATTCAAAGTCGATATTCACCAACGATTCGATATACCATGCAAAGGAGCCACTCTCTACCATCAAGCGCATGTAATATTACAAAGCGCAAAAACTTACCTCCGCACATTTCCAATCATTGGCGGTTTCAATCGGAATTATTTGAACTGGATTAATGTGAAGATTATCAACCTAGCAACTAATCGAGTATCATGAATACCCGATTGTTATTGGTTTGCTCGATTTTAGCAATCGCTCCTCTTAGCGGATGTATCGGAGATGATGACTCGGATAGCAGTTCGGAATCGCCGTGTTCAGAAGGGACAATGGATCAAGATTTGATTGGAACATGGACCAAGTATACAGACCCTGATCTAACACCTAATCAAATGCATATTCATGCTAATTTAGAGAAAACTGGTTCCTATCAAGATGTTCTTGTCTCAGGTTATTGTTGGTCTGCTTCTGATAACATGCTCATTGAATATGTGAGTTATCCACAATGGACCNTCAAACATTATGTGTACTCAAATTACCATGTTGATGGAGACTTATTGTTCCTTGGGGAAGTCTATGAGGAATGGATTGATGAAAATGGAACTAGNGCAGGTAAATCATACGATGATAAGCCTACTGAATGTCATCTTTACCATAGGCTCGGAGCATTTCCAGATAATGAAACCATTAATTCCACCCTTCTTTCAACCGAGTNCCCTGATTTCTGTACTTGGNTATTCGCAGACCCAAGTGGGGCACATCCTGGCGATGCTTGGAATGCAACATATCTAGCTCAAGACCACTCAGATAGTGTTTCTACAACTGCAACTGACAATCTAATGACCATTGAAATCGATGAGTTCCACGGAGAAATCGACTGGTATGTTTCAGAGGGTTACTTTGGCTTCTGGGTACAATTGACTGTAAATAATCAGACACATCAGTGCGATACTGGAGGGGAATCTGACTGTATGATTACCTTCTCTGGCGTGGACGTATATTATGCCGTATGGGAAGAAGGTGAAATCGCAACAATAACGGAAAATGGTGTTGACATCTGCTCTGTAACTTGTGAAGTCGAAATAACAAGGTTTGGAGTACGAGAAGAGGATACTCTGTTTGGTAACACAGAGATTACAATCGAATAATTTTCTCCAAGAAAATAACAATCCATTAAGAGGTGTTTCACTTAGAGGCACTCATGGAAGTAAGCCGAGAGATGATAAGGACATTCACATTTATTGCCGGGCCTTTGGTTTTGGTAAGTTATGGATTGGCTCTATCAAAAATGGATGATAAAGCAGCACTGTGGGGCGGAATACCCAGTTCATGGATCACATACATCGTTCCGTTTATGTTCTTAGCAGCAATTGGATTCCTGATGTACTGGTGGGTTGCTTTATTCCAGATTGAAGTATCAGTACTCGAATCACTAAGATGGCCATGGGGCGAATCTGATGGTAACGGTGCACAAAGACTTCTTCTCGCATATGCATTATTCCTTATTCCATCCATGTTCTGGATTGACAGTACTCGAATGCACATCAACAATGATTATTCTTGGACCCCATTCTTAGTGATTGGAATCCTTGCACTAGCATCGATTGGCAACATCCTGTTCGGATTGCTTGCATACGGTGCATGGCAAGATGGAGTTGATGGTTCAGGACTGATGCTACTTGGCTCGATTTTCTTGGGCATTCAGGTTATTGTCAACGACCTAATTGTTTGGTCTGCAAAATTCCCTTGGTAGCAATAGGTAATCAGGAATACTCGATGATTACCACTCGATGATTACCTGTGTCACAGCCAATGCGAAGAATAAAGCAAAGGCGGCGGCAATGAATATCGCAATTCTATTTTTGCGATACCACTCGCGCTCACTCATGTTTTCATCAAATTCTTTCACTTTCTCTTTGATATCTTCACGGGTTTCATCAATGAAATCATCCACTGGCTGTGTTAAATCATTTAATGCTTCAAAAATTACCGAACCCTTTGGATCGGTCTCTTCCCAATTCGGCCTGAAGTAGCCATAGATTCTGATTAGACCAATTCTATACAAGAATATGAGCATTAACAGAACAACAAGAATCGGAGGAGCTGCAACTGAGACGAAAATTACTGGAATAAGTGGAAGAATGGATAGGAACCAAAACACCTCTACGAAAAGAGGACCATCATTCCACTTGGGATTATTGAACCAATCATCGCCTTTGTTGTTAGGAGTGGGACAGGTCCTTCTGTCATGACCTTCCTTTCTACAAATCCCACATTTCCTTGCGATGTAAATCACCTATCGTTAGAAAAATCAGGCTTGCGTTTTGATAGGAAAGCATCAATTCCCTCTGCAAAGGATGCGGTTGTTCCAGCAGCTTCAATCAAAGTCTGCTCATGCTTGAGATGGGTCTCAAAGTCATTCACATTTTGAGTCAACAGCAGATGCTTAGTCGCTTCTTTTGTATGGCTGCCCCACTGTGACCATGTGTTTGCAACCTCGATTGCTCTCTCGATTAAATCGTCTTCAGAAACAACTTCGTCGATTGCTCCAAGTTTGCACGCTTCCTCTGCACTCCAAACTTGATTTTCAAGGAAGAAGCGGCGGGCGACCTGTTCGCCAACCAAGCGTGGAAGTAACCAGGTTGTTCCACCATCGGGAGAGAGACCTATTCCAGAATAGGAGGCTGCCATCTTGCCATTTGGGCTGGCGATTCTAGCATCACATGCAAGAGCAAGGCCGAGTCCACCTCCTGCTGATGCGCCATTTAGCGCTGCGACGAATATAGTCTTCGAAGTGCGCATCTTCACGAGCATCGGATGAAGGATATCGGTTAGTTCACGAATTAGTTCGACGCTATCACCGTCATCGATTGACTTCTGAAAGGCCTTGATATCTGCACCTGCGGAGAAAAACTTGCCTTCACCGGTAATTACAATCGCTTTGCAGCCAATGTTTTCCATCACTGCATCTCTAATTTTTGGAAGAAACTCTCTGCTGAAAGACTGAGTTGCAGACCCACCCGTAAGTTGGATTAGAGTTACTCCGTCTCTCTGGCTTACTTCCATGATATCACAGCTTTACGTTGACATTCTTCACTTTCGTATAGAAGTTGAGAGCATCCTTAGATTGCTCGATACCGATTCCAGAGTGCTTCCATCCTGTGAATGCTGTTTGTGGGAACGTAATCGGGTATTCATTGATACTCACCATTCCAGATTCAACATCTCTTGCGAACTTGTGAGCACGAGATAGATCGTTTGTCCAAACTCCATTCAATAGACCGAACGGAGTGTCGTTAGCAAGAGCAAGTGCTTCTGAATCCTCGCTAAATTTAGTAACAGCTAGAACCGGTCCGAATAACTCCTCTTGGAACAATAGATTGTCAGAGGAGACACCTGTAACTACTGTTGCTTCCATGAATGCGCCTTCTCTGTCTAGTGCATTGCCACCGCATGCGACTTCTCCGCCTTGTTGTAATCCCTTGGATAACATGTCGAGGACATCGTCTCTGTGGGAGGTGTGAACCATACTGCCCATTCTGACTCCCTCTTCCATTCCTGGTCCAACTGGCCACTTGGAAATCTCAGCCACAATAGCGTCTACTAATTCATCGTGTACATCTTCATGGACGATTAGACGAGAACCCGCCCAACACATTTGTCCTGCATTCATGAATATTCCAAAGCACACTGCCTTTGCACAATACTTGAGATTGGCATCTGGGAATACGATGTTTGCTCCTTTACCACCCAACTCGAGAGTAACAGGCGTAAGATTCTCACTCGCCTTTGCCATAACTGCTTGTCCAGTAGGTACTCCACCGGTTAGTACGATGCCGTCAACACCTGAATGTCCAGCAAGAGCGTCTCCAATCAGGCTACCTGAACCTGTGATGACCTGCAATACATCCACAGGAAGTCCAACTTCTGCCTCTTGCATTGCCTTCATCCAAGCGATTAGTGAAAGAGGTGTCCATGAAGCTGGTTTTGCAATCACAGTGCATCCTGCAGCAAGTGCAGGAGCGATTGAACGAATAGCAAGTTGCAATGGGAAGTTCCATGGAACAATGTGTGCTGTTACTCCAAGAGGTTGCCTCAGAGTGTAATTCAAGCGATTTCCAGGAACAGGGATTGTACTACCTTCTATCTTATCGGATAGTCCAGCGAAATATTCCAGTGTCCATGCACCGTAGCGTATCTCACTAAGTGCTTCACGGAATGTCTTTCCATTGTTGGAGGATTCTATTGCTGCTAGACTCTTTGCATTAGCATAGGTAGCTGCAGCCATCTTCTGCAGAATTCTTCCTCTCTGTGCAGGATCCATTGCTGCCCAATCTTTGGAATTAAGGGCTGCTCTAGAAGCCGCCACACATCTCTCAACATCTCCGATTGTAGCTTTAGGAGTAGTAGCAATAACTTCACCCGTAGCAGGGTTCAGTACATCAGAAGTAGAGGAGTCTTCAGCATCAATCCATTCACCAGCAATCCACATTTGTTCGCTCGCCATAACCAATGCGAAGAGGAACCGCCTCAAAGCCTCTCCCGTCGAGGGTTGTCTTGATTAGCAAGCAGGCACAGCATTAGTCGATGGCGAAGAGGATTGGCATCGCTGAGGCGACGACAACCAAGGTTACTGGACGTCCGCCCATCCTAGTATTGATTGCTGGTGCAACCGGAGTAGGAAAATCGACCACTGCGGTGAAAATTGCAAACGAACATTCCTTTGCCAGACTTCTTTCAACCGATGCGATTAGAGAAATTATGCGAGTTCAAGACTCGACAGAGAATCTGGCCTTGCATCGCTCTTCTTTCTCCAGAGGAGAATCTGGCGATGCCGTGCTAGACTGGCAAGACACATGCAAAGCTGTTGAAGCCGGAGTTCTAGCCACTATTGAAAGGGCGAGGAGAGAAGGAATTGACCTAATTTTAGAAGGGGTTCATCTCGNGCCAAGTTCTCGACTACTAAGATCNTGGAGAGACTCAGGGGGAATTGCAATTGGAATTGTAATGCATGTTGATGATGAATCACAACATACCAGATTCTTGAAACAAAGAGAAAGTCACTCATTTAGAAATGCAGACAGATACATCTCTGCATTACCACGAATAAGAGCAATCCAAGATTCACTCAAGGAAAAAGCAAGAATTGCAGATTGGAACACATTGGACCCGACCATGGTAAAAGAAAGTCTAGACCGAGTCAATCATTGGTTAGATCTTGCTTGGAACGAATGGCGCAAATCATACTAGTCATCTAGATCGATGTCAAAAGTAATCACTCGTGTGAGCATAGAATTCCTATCTGCTGCTCCTAATTCACTGTAAACTGTGACAACACCGTCAGATTCACTAACTGTGATATTCAATAGCTTCAGTTCTACTCCCCTTATTTCTCCATGATGTAGAACATCATCGTGTAGAGAATCTATTGATTTCTGCACACTTTCTAATTCAGATAAACCCGAATCGTACCATATTTCAGCACGTGCTTCTGTTAGGCTAGGAAGGTTTTCTGCGATATCTGCAGATGCTTGAATCGTGTCATCCCCCGCAGTATCATAGGGCATAGAAATCCCTGCCATCTTTACTCCAAATATTGCCATAGAAAGAAGTGACATCATCAGCACAACGCCTGTAGCTAACAACATCTGTCCACTGTCATCTTTCCTAGGAGAGCGCATTATGAACCACGCTCCCACAAATCTAGACTCACAGTCCACAAGTGGTCATCTACAGCCACTAATCCGTGTGAGTTAACTGTACTTGCACCAGGTGTTGCAACCTCGCCATGAGGATGAGAAGTTCCTGAATCCCTAGCAAGCCAACAATTGGCCTCCACGCCACTTGCGAGATAATTCTGCACTAACTCACATGCTTCNTCGCTTTGACCTGTTGCAAGAAGTTCAGCCAAACGTGAGTCATAATCACTTTCTAAGGCGGGTGTCGAGAGTGCTAAATTGATTGCGTCTTCACCAGCAAACTGCATTTCTGCATCAATTGAAATGCTTGCTTCGTCAGGAACATGAATTGTGATTAAGAATGCTGCAGTCATGAAGAATAGCCAAAACAAAGTCANCATTTCAAGAATGTGAATCTGTGCGCTCTCGTCATTCTGCACAACATCACCTCAGGGCGAGAATGTTCCCGCTGACGGACTTAGTGCGGGTAATGTTGTGACACCAATCAGGTCAGGCGAGAATACAATGACATTGAAACACAGGATTGCAAGTAAAATCATCAATCCAGAATGCTTCATTCCACTGGTAAATCTTCCAGTCGCCATCAATCCAGCCATCGAACCATTACCAAGCGCTTGCATCGTCACCCCATAATAGAAAATTGTCAGGAAGAACAGTGGTTCGATGTTCCTGATAACCATGTTTCCTAATTGCTGGCCTCCGCCACCATCCTCAGAATCAGAGTTTGAACCCGCAATAGCTGGAATGAAAACNTTAGCAAGAACGACGATAACNCCTAGGAAAACACCGTATGAAGTCCAAATAACCGAGATATATGATGCGATAGATCGTCTTCTCTCTCCTTCAAGGAACTTCAATTCACGGCTATCGTTAGCCGCTGTAACAAGAATATCTGAAATCTTACCACCCGCTCTGTTCGCTTCCGAAATCAGCGATATAGCACGCATAACAAGCGGGGTTCCTACTCTTGCTGCGAACATTTCGATGACATCACCGAATGCAACACCCCAAGATAGTTGGTCACTCATTTTCTTAACTTCNTGATTCAGGGCACCGTATTCACTCGTCGCTAACGTTTGAACCGCCACCGTCATCGAAAGACCACCCTTCCAGTACTCTGCAAGGTCTCTGAGGAAATCTGGGAATTTCTCTTCCATTTGGTTTGTCTTTTCTTTGACTCTATCCCAATAGAAGGAAGCTGGCCAAAACATGATGAAGAATCCAATTCCGAAGAAGTTGAGGAAAATTGTAGGTCTCAACGAGATGCCACCTAATTCAACTTCAGGACCAATCCATTGGGATTTATTGTTCATGTTCTCTGGCAGGCCGTCATAGTAATCCATCTCAAGACGGTATGTAGCTTGCTGAACTTCGTTTTCTGAAATTATCACCAGTTGATACAGATTTCCTTTCTCCATATTCTGAATGAAGAGTTCACAATTGTCCCCATTTGCATGAGTATTTCCTCTATATCNCGTTATCTCGACCCCACTAGGGTCGTAAATGATGAATGAATAATCAGACGGAATTGCAGTTTCAACCTCACATGTTCCCGTCATAGTTTGCTGAGGCCGCACACTTGCAGTAATATTCTCATCCATTCCAGGCACATCGAACAACTGTCCAAGACCAAGGAATTCTTTCCATGGATCCTCTGGAGTCATTACTAGAACATCAGGTTCATCCTTTAGCAACCCGAATTGACANGATTCGTTATCATCGAATGTGGGAACATAATTTGGGTCATAACCGCAAGCCATGTTGACGAACAGAGGCTGTCCATTTGGTGCTGTAGTGAAGTGAGAGTTGGTAACCCAGAACGTAAATGATGCCAAGCCGAGGAAAATGCTTACACCGAGAATGGCGTACAATTTGGTCAAGGTTGTGTCGTCTTTTGGAAGATCCAATTTTACGGTAATTTTCTCCTTCTTCTTTCGTGCCAAACTCTCACCTCCTCAATCACATCTTTTGCTCTTCACTTGATGACCATACAATGAATGCGAACATTGCGTGAATCATTGGTAGGACCAACAGAACCACTGCATATAGTGTGCTTTCTTCCATTTGTGCACCTGCTCCGCTAACCCAGAACATAATGACAAGCATAACGATTAGGAACAGCGGCATTGCTACTGCGACAACAACATATGATTCCGCTAGCATTGCTAAGGATTCAAGGAACTCTTGTAGGCGAGTTCTGTTCTCACGCATGTAGTGTTCAGCACGATTTAGGAAATACAGTTTGAGCGAACCTCCAGCAGTTAGAGTTCCGACCATACCTTGGAAGAATTCGGTCATCCATGGCGAGGCCGCTCTATCTACAGCCATCTTCATCGCTGTGAGTAAATCGTAACCAAGCAGTGATACATCACGATATATCATCGCGGAATCATATGCGATTTCACCATAGATGTCCCCGTTCAGTGCTAGTGATTTGAAAATCNTGTGAGGTGTTGCATTTGCTGCAGCCATTGCTGCTGTGTAAGAAGCTGCGTAAGGAAGGTACTTCTCTAGGGCAACTCCTCTAGCATGGGCAGATCTAGCTGCTGAACCCTTGAGGTATTTGTATGTTCCAAATGGTACAACGAAACCAAGAATAATTGGAATCAATAATTTTGCGAAAACCGGGAACTCCATGTACTGGAAATATGGGCACCCTCGACTCTCAAGAGTTTCATCCACCAAGTCTGCGTTCCAATATTCCCACTCATAGCAAGCTAGAGCATAGTCGAGATCTGGGCGTGATTCATACCATGCAATCAATCCGATGTCTGGCATAAATATAGCTGCCAACAATATTCCACAAATTATGGTGACTGCAACAGTTGTTACGAATAATTGTGCCATGTAGACTTCGGGCATGATTGGCATGTTGCCTTTGACTAAGTCTTCGGAAAGCTTNGTATCATTACGNGCCTTTTTCTTGAATGCTTTACCGAGGATACGATGACAAATTTTCTGCCATGCAGTTAAATCCATTCATCTCACCCCCCAACTATCTAATCGATCAACGTAGACCGTCAACACGTGCTAAGATTTCTTGAGGTCTGACATAATATTCAGTAATTATTTGGCTTACTTGGTCGGCCTTACGGATATCATTCANAACCATCCATTCAAGAATACGCTTACGGGTTCGTAATTCTCTTCTCATCTCATCTTGACTGAAATTGATTTTGACCATGATCTTCTCAAGAACATATGACTTTCCTGAGAATATGAAATCGTCATTTGCAACATTCCATCTAAACACTTCATTGGTAATTACTTCCAAAGAGTTAGGATCGATACCTACGATCTCAACGATTTGCTTACTTCTTCTTACACGTCTTCCGTTGATACGAGTCTGAATTTGAATTACACACGCTTCTAGAGCAGGTAGCAATACACGAGGAATGTCAATCGGTTTGTTCTCTAATCTGTGAACAAGTGAAGGTACTGAATCTGCGTGCACTGTTGAATAAGCACAGTGACCTGTTGCCATTGCCTGGAACAGAACATACGCTTCAGCACCACGAATCTCACCCACGATGATGTATTCTGGTCGCTCACGGAGAGCTGCTTTGAGCAACTCGAATTCTCCGATTTCACCCTCGTTCGATTCACCACCGAATCCCTGTCTGGTCAGACCAGGAACCCAGTTTGGTTGCGGAATGTTTACTTCACGGGTTGATTCGATACTTACAATCTTCATCTGCCAAGGGATGAAGATACACATAGCGTTCAGCGTAGTGGTCTTTCCAGATGCAGTACCACCTACGAATAGCATTGGAACTTCATTTTGGAACGCAACCCAGAGGTATGCGCCCATCAGGGAGGAAAGTGTACGGAAAGCGATGATGTCACACGGCGAGAACGGGTCGTCCTTGAATCTTCGAATACAGAAAGCNGAACCACGNGTAGATACTTCACGACCTAATTTCATAACGATTCTTGAACCGTCCATCAGTGTAGCATCCAGCAATGGGTCNGCAACAGAAATGTGCTTACCACAACGNTGTGCCAACTTGATAACATATGANTCCAATTCCTCNTCTGTTTCCCAAACACAGGTAGTTTCTACAGATTCGAACTTTCTGTGGTAAGCGAAAATTGGAACATTTGTTCCGTCAAGCGAAACGTCTTCCACATTCGCATCGTTCATTAGAACGTCCATCTTCCCATATCCTACCAAATCTCTTCGCAGGTAGTAGAATAATTTGGACTTGGATTTCTTGTTAATTTTCATTCCATAAGCCTTGATGACCTTGTCCATCGCTGTNCGAAGATAAGCGGTTGGGTCCGCATCGATTTCTTCGATGTTAGCAGTAAGCGAGCGAATGAAGATGTCTAGTANCTCATCACGCCACTCTTGCTCCTTCTTGTTCAGAGGAGGTTCAATGATTTGATAGATAATATTCAGAGTCCTTTTGTCACGCACAATTCTAGCAAAAGCATGTGGTGGCATGACAGGATACTTGTCAAGTTCGTCATACATTGCGCGCTGTTGGTTGCGACCTCTTCTTTGTCCACCACCACTTTTCCTAGCCATACCTAGACCCCTGACACTNCGNTCACGGTCTGACTCGGTTAAGACCTTTCTCCATTGTGAGAGGCCCTACGGGCCCTCTCACAGAGTATTCAGCCAAGCCGATACTTTGGATTGTAAATCCTCAAGATTGGATTCATTCGGAAAAGATATTTCTGCTTCTTCGATAATTGTATCNAGNCCCCATCCAGTTTCTCTCTCGTCCCTCTTTTCAAGATCTGACAAATCTCCATCTTCAGAACGAGCTCGNGANTGGACTCTTTCGAANCTCAGTTGCTTGGATGCAGTTATTGCAACCACTTTGAAAGAATCACCCCAATGGNTCTGGAAAACTTCTCTCTCGGCAGTACCTCGCAGGCCCTCGATTAGAACAATTGGATTACTACTCAGCAAATCGTCGACTGCTGCCACCAACCGATGCGCCAAAACATCGTCACCGTGTTCTGCCCGTAGTTCTGTAGCGACTTCACCGAAAACATGAGGCGCTTCAGGTATTCCTCTAGCCTTTACTTCAGCCCTTACCATATCACCCATAGAGCGCACAGGGATGCCAGTTGCAGCTAGAATTGCAGCGAACTCGCCCTTGCCTGCAGCAGGCAATCCGCTGACTGCAATTACGAGCCCCATGGATTGGTCGCGTACGGTTTCAATTGTTGAACTCTGCCCTTCCCCATTTGCGGTCAAGTAGTTTCATCAACAGTACTGCTGCTGCCACCAAACCTGCACTAACAGCCAAGATTCCTTTGAATCCTGTGGCCATTCTATCATTATCGAATTCGACTGCTTCAGCCTGCAAACCTTTGTCCTGAACTTGGTCTGCCCAGTTTTCATAGAATGAAACATCACCTTGTGTGAATGAAAGAAGGAATAATGACAGCAATGGAATTACCGTTCCAATCCAAAACCAAGTCATGATTTTAGCATCAAAAATCGCCTTATTGGGGGCAAGTCCCATTAGGAAGGCGGTCAAACAAACTATGTAGATACTGTTTGCAATCATCACGATTAATCCGACTGGAAGAACCGCCCACTCATCCAATCTCCAGGCCATCAAACACAGGAAAATTACTGAAATCCAAGTGGTTGCCAAGAAGTAAACTGTGACTTTTGCACGAATCAATTGTGGGACGCTGAGTGGTAACCCGTTCATGTGTTCGGGCGAATCTAAAGCGGTTAGCCATGAATAGAAATTGAAACCGAAGAAGCCCAAAAATGGCGCATAAGATAACAAATTTATCGGGATTGGAGCTTCAGCAAAATCGACTAACCAAGCCATCATTAGCAAGACGATTAATGGCACTGAATACGATACTATCATTTTCTTGAGTGAACCCGAGCGGATTAGGTCGACTGCCTCTTTAGCAACAAGTAATCTCAAAGGCCCGTTTCCTAAAAACCTCAAGCGACTCCAAGCAGGCAAAAATATCTCTTTTTTCGAGACTACTTTTACTTCAAAATCATCCAACACTAATTGTGATGCGATCCAAGCCAAGAATATTGATGCCGCCAATGCAGGAATGGCAATCAGTAACCCATCTGGTTGCTGTGTTGCCAACCCCCAAAGGAAGTATTGGCGAGGCATTAATCCCAACCCGATTGCAGTACCAAGTCCAATGACAAATACTGGAGTTAGACGACTGAACCAACCACCCAATAGCCAGAGTGAAGATGCGATGAATGAGAATGCGAGACCCTGAGCGAGGGTTACTGACATTGCAATCCAAGTCCTAGGCAGACTACTGTATTCCAAAGGAGTACTCACGCTGGTGAAATTTTCTAGCAAAATACCGATAGCCATTCCAGAAATTACCGGCGTTAAAATGAGCATCACGTAATACGATAGATCTTTGACATAATATGCAAAGTGTGCAGTAGGATTTGTCAATGGCTGAAGAGCAGGAGAGGCCAAAAGGTAATTTTTCGTGCCTGTTCTAGCAAGTACCTTTTCTCTACCCAAGAACGCGAACGAACCCATTCCAAGACTGAAAAATAACAGAGGTAAATGTAAGGCGAACCGCAACTCCTCCCAAGTGAATGCGTTGGCATCAGTATCAGAACCTTGTGCAGCCCCCTCGCCGACTAAAAATTGCAAACCTATTGTAGCAACCATTGTCACTAATGCGACCAGCAGTGGGAATAGTAGAATCCGTCTCTTCTTTGCGAAGTCTAGATTCTCTCTAAACTCTTCAACAAACATCACTCGAAATGTTGCAGAAAATGCATTCCAGCCTACCAGTGGTGTGTTTAGACGCACCCCCCCATTGGTTGAACCCAATGAATCTGGTAGAGATTTTTCTGAAAATTCAGACCAATCTCGGCTGGAGATAGATACGGACAGTTTCATTCCTCCTCATTGATCCCTTCATCGCTCATTCTTTCTGCTTCCTCAATAGAATGACCTACTAGACGAATGAATACATCTTCCAATGTTTCATTATCAGATTCCTTCAAACCTTTGACTGTACCTGCAGCTAACACCTTTCCATTGTTGATAATTGCCATCCGATTACACATTCTCTCTGCCATTTCAAGCACGTGAGAACATAGGAAAATTGTGCCACCATTAGCAACCATATCTAACAACCATTGGCGACATTTTCTTTGATAAATCGGGTCCAAGTTAGCGAATGGTTCATCCAAGAACAGTAACTTTGGCTCATGGATAAAGGCCGATGCAAGCATAACTTTCTGCCTTTGTCCTTTGGAGAGGTCTTTGCACATAGTGTCTCTTTTTTCTTGAAGTCCAAACCAGTCCATCCAATGCTCGACCTTTGAATCTAGATCCTCTACTCCTCTGAGTTTGCCTACGAACTGTAAGAATTCACTCGGTGTAAGGTAGGAAGGAGGAGATTCTGATTCTGGCACAATTCCAATGTTCGCTTTCAGTTTCTGAGGTTCTTTTGCAGCATTGATTCCGAGAACCTCTACAGCACCAATACTAGGACGTAATTGGCCTGTTAGGAGTTTAATGAATGTCGATTTTCCAGCGCCATTTGGACCAAAAACTCCGAAAAATTCACCCGAACTGACTTTGACATTTAATGGATGAAGCGCGATAAAATCACCATATCTTTTGCCCAAGTCTTTTGCGACTACTAAGGATTCTTCGCTTTCGGACACACTTTCGGGGCGGCACTCAACATTTTCAATGTGTGCTTACAAATTGATTTGCTATGACTCTCTCGGAGGGCCATGAGCGAAGTATTGGTTATCGAAGAAATCCCTTGCGAAAACGGTGACGGAATGATTGCAAAAGTCACAATCAATCGTCCTGATAAGTTAAATGCATTAAATGAAGATATTAGATCTAAGATTAAGGAAATGTGCAAATGGGCTGACGAAAATGATTCGATTAGGTGCGTCGTAATTACTGGTGCGAAACCAAATCCTCCTCCTGAAGGAAAGAGAGCAAAACCAAACGCTTTCGTTGCTGGTGCTGATATCACAGAATTCGTTGGAAAGGGTTCAGAAGAAATCAGAGAAATTTTCCGAGATAATGCAATTGAAACGATTTGGAATTTGAACAAACCAACAATCGCAATGATTGACGGTTTTGCACTAGGAGGGGGATGTGAAGTGGCCTGTTCATGCGATATTAGAATCGCTAGCGACCGTTCAATTTTCGGAACTCCTGAAATCAAATTGGGATTGATTCCGGGTTACGGTGGAACTCAAAGGTTGGTTCATCTTGTAGGATACGGAAGAGCGATGGAGATGATGATGACAGGTAACAACGTAAGTGCAGAAGATGCTTACAGAATGGGTATTGTGAATCATCTATGCGCTCCTGAAGACCTAGAAAGCAAAACGATGGAAATCGCACAAACTATCGCTTCAAAATCTATGCACACTTTGAGGGTTGCAAAACAAGCTATTCGTGCATCTCTCGACAATGGAATCACTGATGGTGTTGAATTCGAAGCGATTGTATTCGCTAAACTATTCGATACTGAGGACCAAGAAATCGGCGTTCAAGCATTCCTAAATCGAAGCGAACCTGAGTGGAAGCATCGCTAATCGTCATTAGCCATTTCATCCTTCAATGCAGCCAGTGCTCCAGAAGCACCTGGTGGCGGTGGAAGCGGGAGGCCAAGATCTTCAGGCGAGGGCAGGCCTGCGGGTAAAGGAAGGGTTGCGGTCGTAGTCCTATCTTCTTCAACAGCAACGAAGCCAGTATCTAATGGAACTCTCATCTTCAGAATAGTAGATTCATCAATTCTTACCAATGATGCGCCATATACGTGACCTGCTTCTGCATTAGCCGGTTCAATCAAGATGTTATGACCGTGATCTTCAGTTTGTATCAGGCCGACCAAATCTTCTCCGGAACTGTGCTCTTCCCACATCTTTGCAGTTGAAGCTCTGATTTCTGCCATCTGATCTCTACGCCTTTCCTCGATCCTAGCGCGGATGCGAGAATGACGGTCTCTCTTTTCTTGAATGTGTGCTGCGATGTTTGCGTCCTCAATTGATTGTGGAGATACTTCGACAACGAATTCACCTGCGACATGTACCTCTTCAACCGTTACTGCGATTTCTTCCAAATCGTCATCAGGTTCGACCACAATCTCATTTGATTCCTCTTCTTCACGACTGGCTGCGACCTTTGCCATCTTTCTTTCACGAAGTGAGGCACCATCCATGCTATCGTTTACTACAACTTCTGGGATATCTACCGATGGTTCTTCTGAATCAACGGCTGAAACCTGCTGAGTAACTACATTTCTAGCGACTGGTTTCTTGTTTGCAGGAGCCTCTCCAAGATACACCCAAATGATTGCTAGTAGCAGGATTACACCTACAAATGCCCAGCGACTATTGTCATCTAATTGGGTCTGCATCATGAAGAATGTGACAATACCCGCGACTAGTAGAGTGAATACTACTAGCCTTGAATTCTTCATGCTGCTCACCTCAACCCAAAACGCTCACACTCAAGAATATCACCCAAGCCTGTCGATATTAGAAAGCAGACCTTGGAGTGCTCTATGTCTGTGAGAATAATGTTGCTTTTCTTCCAATGGTATTCCGCCAAATGGTTTACCGTGAGTGCTTTTAGATCCCATAGTTCCTATCGGCAGGGAATTCCCATCCGCGTCCAAATCTGCTGGAATAAAGATTGGGTCGAATCCAAATCCATCCCCTGTAACTGCTTGATGAGCAATTCTCCCCGGACAGACTCCCTCCGATACAATGGTCTGTCCGTCTCTGTAAAGAACTGCTACTGCTCTGAATTCTGCTTTCCTCAAATTGCCATCTTGAATCGGGTCGTCGCTCTTGAGATGATCCATTAATTTGAGAATACCATGGACATCTAGAGTATTCAAAACATAGGATGAGTAAACTCCTGGAAAGCCGTCCAGTGCATCTACAAACAAACCAGCATCCTCTACCAATAGCATGTCATTGGAATTAGGAAGGTGTGGAATCGCTTGTTCGATTTTGGATAATGCTACAATTTCCAAATCATCGGCCTGAGGTTCGGTTGCTTCGAACTCAAACTGCTTGACCTCGATTCCGTAATTAGCGAAATATTGTCTCGCTTCCTCAACTTTGCCACGATTAGTGGTCATGAACCAGATGGTCATAATTCGCCCTCAGTTGGCAAGGCTCTTGAGCATGTTTGATAGAGTTGCCCCGACAAGAGGGGTTTGTGAATTCATATATTGCAGTGGCATTGGGGGGAGCAATAGGTGCAACACTACGTTTCGCAGTCAGTGAATGGGTAGGCAATCCACAAGGCACTTTGATGGTAAATGCAGTCGGCTCACTCCTACTAGGAGTTTGTATGGCTGCTCTGGCAAGCGAGATGATTTCTAAGGAATTGACTTTGTTATTAGGAACAGGAATCTTGGGGGCGTTCACAACAATGTCCACCTTCTCAGTTGAAACTATTGAAATGTGGAGTGACGATTCCTCCAAAGCGATTGGATATGTCCTTCTGACTATGTTCTTGTGCCCGCTTTTGGCTTTAGCAGGCTGGAAAGCGTTCGAAGCTACTGCTTGATTGAGAGCATTCTTTCCAGAGCGATTTTGGCCCCATCTTGAACTTCAGGTGCTACTATCACCTGGTTTGGAACTTCACCATCTGCCAGCCTTTCCAGTACATCCATCAAGTACGCTGGATGAATCATGTACATTGTTGAACAGGGGCATATTGTCGGTTCCAAACATTGGATGTGAAGATCTTCGTGTTGTGAATCTAATCTCGCCACCATATTGATTTCAGTTCCAACAGCAATATGAGTGCCTGGCTCTTGTTGTGCAACAAATCTCCGGATAAATTCGGTACTACCATTGGCATCAGCTGCTTGTACGACTTCCATAGGACATTCTGGATGAACTACAACTACGCCATTTGGATGTTCTTCTCTGAACGCTTCAATCTGCGCCACTGTGAATCTCTTGTGTACTGAACAGAATCCATGCCAAAGCACGATTTTGACACCTTCAGGAATTGTATTTTCCTCGCCAGGAGTCCAAACGGACATCTTCTCCAATGGGATTCCCATGGAAAGGCCAGTATTGCGTCCCAAGTGTTGGTCTGGGAAGAAGAGAACTGCACCATTTGGCCCCGCCCTCTCGTATGCCCATTCAAGAATACCTGCGGCATTTGATGAAGTACAGACTATTCCACCGTGACGCCCACAAAAATCCTTGAGTTCTGCTGCACTGTTCATGTAAGTGACAGGAATCAAACATGATTCTCCTTCCTTTGCAGTCGCAGGGTCGCTCAATCCAGATTTACTAAGAATTTCTTCCCAAGCGATTTCTACTTCATTTAGAGCGGCCATGTCTGCCATTGAACAACCAGCACGCATGTTTGGTAGAATCACTCTCTGTTCGTCAGAGGTTAGGATATCTGCAGATTCAGCCATGAAATGAACGCCACAGAATACGATGTTCTTTGCTTTGGATTGGGCTGCTAGTTCTGAGAGAAGGAATGAATCGCCTAATAGATCAGCATGCATGACAATCTGGTCCCTTTGGTAGTGATGACCTAGGATAAGCAAATCTTCTCCCATCTGTTCCTTCAATTCGGCTATTCTGTCAGCAATAGCCGCTTCTTCAGGACCCATTGCATCATTAGTGAAGTCAATGGCGCACATCGGCAATGACACTGTCATGGTTGAGCCTCGTCTATCGGTAGTAGCGCCCCTTTTTCAACCATACACTTCCTCGCTTATACAATGCAGGCATGGTCAGGTGGTGAAAGATTGCACCTCGGAGCGGAAGCTGAGGTAATTTCCGGAACATGGCATGGAAGGTCTGCAGTTTTGAAAAAGCGAAGACCTAGGGGCTGGAGACATCCTGATTTGGATGCAAGTTTAACCAAAAAGAGGATGACGAATGAAATCAAACTTACAATTTGGTTAGCTAGTAGAGGAGCACCAGTACCTGCAATTTGGGATGTCGATATTGAAGAGGCCAGCATAATCATGGAAAGAATCGAAGGAAGACCGCTTATCGAGGTACTTCATTCGAATGAACATGATGAGGAATTACTAATCGACGTTGGGAAATCTATTCGTGTATTACATCGTAATGCTGTGAATCATGGAGATTTATCTACTAACAATATTCTAATCAATAGTGAAAGAAGTGCAGTACTAATCGATTTAGGTTTGGCAACTCGTGAATATGAATTGGAAGGCTTTGGAATAGACCTACATGTGTTACATGAAATTCTAAGAGCAAGTCATCCAGATGTAAAGGGTGCCATGGATTTAGTTCTCAAAGGCTATCTTGCATTGGATGAGGAACTGGGCGACCCTGAAGCAGCACCGGGTGGAATGCCGCCAAATGCTGTAGATGTTGTCAAGAGGCTAGAGCAAATCATGAAGCGTGTTCGATACCATGGCGGTTAGAATCATTCGCCTCTCTCTGCTTTTGCATTATGTAGATGAAAGCCAATGTGATTACTAAAACTACCCCGAATTTCAAAATATTCGAAGAATACGGTTGCAGTGTTGGTTCTTTGGCTTGAACTTCGACACTGATATCACCATTAGCATTCATCTGTTGATACACATAATAATCTTCCAAGACCATAGGTGCCCACTGGTCGAGGTTATCAGCAGTCAGCGGTTTTGTCAAATTCGTCGAAAACTCGTGAATGTAAATCTCTCTGTCAGTGTACTTGTCTGATGCATTTTCAGGATCGATTTCTGTGTATGCAGAAAACATCAGAATTCCGTAGTTGACATGCGGGTCATATGCTGCAAACTTGTGGTCTGAAATTATCTGACTGTCCCCTGTTATTGTATCGAGAAGAACCAACCTTGATGTTGCGTTTACATCGATTGTGGCGGCTAGCTTGTTATCTGAGAACGATATATCTGTAATCGTTGCATTTTCTAAATCTACATTCAAACCTTGATCAAGAAGAATATCATCTTCTCCGGAGTCAGCCGTCGCATTCACATTGATTGAAATCAAACCTTCTCCATCTACAATTCCTAATTGAACTGCATCTGGGTCACTAGCGAAGACCAGTGCTATTTGACCGTTGGATGATTCAATTAGAATGATAGAATCACCTTGACTAGAAGTTGGTCCAACCTTCTCCAAGCCTTCGAATGTCCAATAAGTCGCTTGTCCATTCTCGAGCAATGCAAAACAATCGTCTGAAACTATTGTAAGATCAGTTGGTGATTGAACTTCCATAGTGGTTTTTGCTATAGACGGTTTCGTCAAATCGACTACCATAACTAGGGTTTGATTAGCCATGACTAACATGTCTCCTCGAACATCATATGTTGAATTTTCATCCATTTCCGGCTGAATTACTTCTATTTCAGAACTTAAAGCCGACAAATCATGTACTACCAATTCAACATTGTCTCCTTTGTCGTCTAGTGT
This sequence comes from Methanobacteriota archaeon, assembly GCA_002710205.1. Taxonomy (GTDB): domain Archaea; phylum Thermoplasmatota; class Poseidoniia; order Poseidoniales; family Poseidoniaceae; genus MGIIa-K1. Next base: position 20,921 of record PAJN01000011.1, read on the forward strand.
AATTAACCAGCCGTCAGCAGCCTCTACACCCACTGGAGCATCGACACCTCCCGCTGGTATTGACTGGTGAGTTAAGTCCCATGTAATGATGCCAGCAATAACAATCATAACAACAGTCAACACCACTCCAGTTTCCTTGCTGGTAGGTTTTGCAAAATTAGCAACTTGCTTGTTGAATGAAGATTTGATTACATTGTAAGCTCTTTTCGGATTCGTCAACAATGTAACTAATCGAGCATTTATTGTTCTCTCATCAAAAATTTTCCAAAACGGATCTGCGAGTTTGTTGGCAATATTTACTGCAACAGCAGCAACTATCATTCCTCCAATGATATCCATTAACCAATGAATGCCCAAATAGAGAATACAAAACGCTGTCATCAAAACGAAAACGAAAATTATTCTGCGGTAATTTGTCCAACGCCCATCGGTATCAAACCTTAGCAAACACAACCAAACAGCGAATGGGAAAGCAATATGCAAACTCGGCATCCCATTAGTCAAGGGGTCTATCCGATGGAACCAATCATTAATCTCAGGAGTATGGTTGTAAGCCAGCGTTTCCATTCCCGGAATATAATTGCCAGTAACGTGTACATTGAAAAACAAGTAGAACGGAATTGCGAGAATGTAAACCCAAAATATCGCTAAACTGATTCTATCAGCCATGTATCTGTCATCGAAATATGCGAAATAGAATATGGAGACATAGCATATTACCATAAATCCGACAACATAGAAATGCGTCATAAATGCGGTGAGCCAATCTGCTCTGAATGTCTCTTGAACCCACAGGACCATATCTGCTTCAATAGCATAAATCCAAGGAGTCATATTGAGCATACCGTCGGTATTGGCCATCAATATTCGATCTACTTCGTCTAGGAAATCCTTAGCGTTGTAAATTATCAATACAATGGCGATATGCAACCAATATCTACGAATGAAATCGATGAAACCATCTGTTGTAACATTAGCCCATGGGGGCTTAATCAATGGCATTAACAGCACACCAATAGCCAATGCGGAAATCAACCAAGTAAGATATACACCATCCATTGGATTGACCTCCTAGTTTTGTCGTGGCATAAAGGGATACAAGTGCGTTGCTACGACAAATACTCTCCAAGAGAGTGTTTCACCATGCTCCATGAACGTACGCCTTGCCGTTATCTGGATCTTGTTTTTCTCCTAGACGCCAAATCCTCTCGAACCTGTGAATACCCGAAGAACATCCATTGGTCCACTCGAATGCAAGTGCATAGTTTCCAACAGGCCTTACTGTTGGCTTTTCTTTGGGAAGGCTTTCGACAGTTCTTCTCAAGACCTTGGAGGAATTATCCTCATTTCTCTGAGGCGCACACTTCGCACAAGGACATGCATGCCTCAAATCATCATAGGTGATTTGATGTTCAGTTCCATCCGACCAAGTTAGATGCATATCGACATCTCTGCGCTCGAGACGCTTCAATTCGGGAATATCCATCTATTTCACCTCAAATGATTTCCAATCCACTGCCGGTTGAACCTGATTCAACCTTGGATTGTATTTGAGCAACGACTTCAGCGAACGCCAGAGATGCTGGACCATCAGGCTCAGACACAATTCGGTGAACTCCATCATCTCCACCTCTTACAAATCCTGGATCGAAAGGAAGTTTTCCTAGGAAGGGTACTCCAAATTCTTCGGCGGTTTTCTCGCCACCGCCTGACTTGAAGATATCCAATGTGCCGGACCAATGGCCTTCCTCATCTGCCGTAACTCGCACTGTTTTTCCTCCAGGTGCAGCTAATTCTATTTCTGTTCCTGATGGAGCCTTGCCTCTAACTGTGTAACCACTCATATTCTCGATTACTCCGATAACATCAACTTTGAGCGAGTTGGCAAAAGTAATCGATTTACGAGAATCAAGAAGTGCAACATCTTGCGGAGTTGTTACAATGACCATTCCATCGATGTCAGGCAAGTTTTGTGCCACAGTCAATGGCTCATCAGAAGTCCCTGGCGGGAAGTCGATAATCAGGTAATCCAATTCTCCCCAATCTACATCTCCAATAAATTGCTGAATTGCACCGAGCTTGATTGGTCCACGCCAAACAACTGGAGTGTCTTCATCTTCCAACAGGAATGCCATCGAAATTACCTTGACACCTAGATGGCCTTGTGCAGGATGAATTCTGCCACTTTCGACATTCAGTCTACGGCCGCTTAAACCCATCATCTTAGGGACATTTGGCCCGGTGATATCGATATCTAGTAAACCCACTTTCAGACCTTGCTGAGCTAATGAAAGAGCCAGCCCTGTTGCAACGGTAGATTTGCCTACACCGCCTTTTCCGGATAGTACCATGATTTTGTGCTTAATCGCTTTACCCATCTCTGAAATCGCCATCTTGCGCTTCATTTGGTTGTATGCAGCTTCCATCTTCTTCTGCTCATCAGGAGAAGGTCCTGCAGGTACATCGCCGGGTTGGTTTACCTTGACGGGGAAATCAGCCATCGAGTTGATGCGCGAGGCTGTTGTACTTCAACCCTTTTTCAATCCCATACTGCAATAAAATTGCTGCAATTACCCATAATAAAATCATCCAATCTAGAGTCATTCCTGCATATGCCCAACCCAAGCCAGCGCTCAAAGCCACTACAGGATACCTTGCATGGCGAGCATCGCCTTTGAGGAAATGTAGAACTAAACCAGCGAACATAGTCTGAATTGTAATGATGCTTGCAATTATTCTGAAAAGCAAATCCAAATCGTTTGCTGCGGCGATAATGTGGGCGATAAATAGCGTCACGAAAGTAACGGTATAGACCAATATTGGCTTCCACATCTATTGATGCTATGTGCCATTGGTTCATATGCCTCTTCTATGCAGACCTCATCATGCGCCTACTATTCGTGTGTGTTGGAAACTCTTGCCGCTCTCAAATGGCTGAAGGCATTGCTAGAAGCCTAGGACATGATGCTGCTAGCGCTGGAACCCATCCAGAAATTCAGGTCAGTGCTAACGCTTTGAAAGTGCTTGAATCGAAAGGCATCAGTACTGAAGGATTGTATCCAAAACTCGTTGATGACATCGATTGGCAATCCTATGACATGGTTATCTCAATGGGTTGCGGGGTAAGTTGTCCAATGATCAGAATCGACCAAGACTGGGAACTCGAAGACCCTGTGGGCCAATCTCTCGAAGTATTCGAGGCATGCGCTGAAACAATCGAAGCAAATATCAGGAAATTAGAATAATCATTCTCCAAGACTTAGGAGTTCTGCACCTTGCGGAACTTGGTCGCCTTCAGCAAAATGGATTCCTTCAACAACACCGTCGCTACCAGCAACAATCTTGTGTTCCATTTTCATGGCTTCCATGACCATTAATACATCTCCAGATTTGACGCTTTGACCTACGCTAACATGCACTTCGAGGATTTTACCAGGCATTGGAGCGCTGAGTCCTCCCTCATCATCTGCAGATGAGGCCCCTGGTTCGATTACTTCGAATTGCATCGTGTGTCCATTGACGTGAACCCACCATACGTCTCCAACTTTAGTTGCCACCGCCTTTTGTTTTCTGCCGTTAATTTCTAGCCACAACTCTTCACCAGTGTGGATTTTCATTCCCTCTAATGAGAACGAAGATCCATCGCGTTTAGCATCGATTTCGATGCGCCCCTCTGAAGTTTTGAATTCCATCAAGGGAACCTCCTGTTGATTGTTGAAAACGGAGACGGGATTGATGAACTCGAACCTGAAGAAGTCAAAACTCGGCCATGGTTAGTAGATTCACAGGCAGCTGCAATTAGCAGTCCTGCTTTACTCATTTGCTCACTAATATCGGGACTCCATCCATCAGGCCACAATCTGTCGATCATATCGGTTGTAGTCCAACCATCTACCACGTCTGGATGAGTGCACAATTCTCGCAAGAACCTGACATTGGTGGTACAACCGAGAACAACGAACTCGTCAAGTGCACGCCCCATTCGTTGTAATGCCTCTTCTCTTGAAGGAGCCCAGACAATCAATTTAGCTAGCATCGGGTCATAATCAGGCGTTACTGCATCACCTTCGCGTACTCCAGTATCCAAGCGAACACCTGGGCCTGAAGGAGCAATGAACTTCTTCAATTTTCCAATTGCTGGAAGGAAATTATTCGAGGGGTCTTCTGCATATAGCCTAACTTCGATAGCATGACCTCGCATGTTTAGAGGGCCGCAACTCATGGCATTGCCTCCAGCAATTCTGAGTTGTTCACGAACTAAATCTACACCTGTTACCATTTCGGTTACTGGGTGCTCTACCTGGATTCTAGTATTCATTTCCAAGAAGAAGAACTCTCCTTCAGGAGTTACAAGGAATTCTACAGTTCCCGCCCCTTCGTAGGCCACTGCACGGGCTGCATCACAAGCAGCCTCTCCCATCGCTTCACGTAATTCTGCATCTAATGCGACACTAGGAGATTCTTCGAATACCTTCTGATGGCGCCTTTGAATACTGCATTCTCGCTCTCCGAGATGAATGATTTTCCCATACTTATCAGCCAAAACTTGAATCTCTATGTGGCGACTACCTGTTAGCAATCTCTCGACATATATTCTATCGTCGCCAAAGGCGTTGAGAGCTTCTCTCATTGCAGCCTTTGCTTCGCTTTCTAGGTCTTCTTGCCTGTGAACGGCGCGCATACCTTTGCCACCGCCTCCAGCGGTTGCTTTCAGTAGCAAAGGATAGCCAACAGAAGGTGCAATCTGCAATACTTCTTCGAGTCCGCCAGTTACTTCCTCACCGGGAATAACTGGCACCCCTGCTTCTTTCATGGTGATTCGAGCAGTCATTTTGTCCCCCATTTGTGTTATAGCAGCAGGAGAAGGGCCTATCCAAATCAAACCTGAATCCATCACAGCCTGAGCAAAATCAGCACGCTCGGACAAGAAACCGAAACCTGGATGGATTGAATCGCAACCTGTGTCGATTGCAATTTGTAGAATCTGTTCTTGGTTGAGGTATGTTTCAGCAAGACCTTCTCCCTCAAGTTGTACGGATAAATCTGCTAATTCAGTGAATAGCGTACCTGCATCGTTTGATGCATAGATGGCAACGCCTTCTATTCCTGCTTCACGGCATGCACGCAGGATACGGCATGCTATCTCACCGCGGTTTGCGACGAGAGTACGCTTGAGCATCGAATCACTCCTCAGATTTCCAATTGGCACTGCGCTTTTCTAGGAAAGATGTCAATCCTTCTTGACCTTCCTGACTGCCACGCATTCTGCTGGTGAAATCAAGCGTCCATAATCGGAGTGATTCATCATCATCATTCCATCTATCGAATCCAAGCGTCAATTCCTTTGCCGCAGTTACAGCACAAGGTCCCGTAGACAGGACCTCTGAAATTACGGCTGATTCGTCCAGAGAATCGTCAACACTGTCGATCATTCCAATGCGAAGTGCTTCTGTAGTATCCATTCTGCCTGCTAACATTGCATGGCGGCGGAAATTAGCACTACCCATTCGTCTGTACACATATGGGCCGATTACAGCAGGCAATATACCCAACTTTCCTTCAGATAGTGCTATCTTGACCTTAGAGTCACAAATCACATGGTCAAGGCATGCGATCAATCCAGCTCCTCCTCCGAGGGCAACTCCCTGGATTTTTCCGATTGTGAAGCATGGATGAGACCAAAGGCCATTGAACAAAGAATCGAGTCTTTCAGAATCTCTTCGATTTTCTTCAGGTGTATTTGCGCCTGCATCACGCATCATATTGATGTCCGCTCCAGCACAGAAATGCTTGCCTTCCCCTGACAAAACTAGAACTCTGAAGTATGGCTTACCATCTTCAGAAATTAGTTTTCCAGTGACTCCAACAGAGTTCTCTGCAGTCCAAGAAAACACCTCGATTAACTCAGAAATCATCTGAACGTTTAGTGCGTTATACTTGTCGGGACGAGTCAATGTAACCCTAGCTATGCAGCCATCGGTTTCTAATTGGATAAGTGAAGTTGTGGGTTGATTATTCATGTTTAATTCTCCAATTGCAAAAATTAATTTTTCAATTACATTCTAAAGACGCCAAATCGGTCATTTGGCAACTTAGCATTTTGACTTGCGGCTATGCACAATCCTAGGACATCGCGTGTGTCTCTAGGGTCAATGATTCCGTCATCCCAAAGTCGGGCTGTTGAATAGTAAGGACTTCCTTCTGTCTCATACTTCTCGAGGATTGGAGAACGGAATGCCTCCAACTCTTCGCCTTCCATAGGATCTTGTCCTTCCCTCGTCCTCTGGTCTTGCTTGACAGTAGTTAGAACATCTGCAGCTTGTGGGCCGCCCATTACTGAAATGCGACTATTAGGCCACATGAATAAGAATCGAGGATCATATGCCCTTCCACACATTCCATAATTTCCTGCACCGTGAGAGCCGCCCACGATTACTGTGAACTTTGGAACATTGACACAAGATACTGCGGTAACTAACTTTGCACCATCTTTGGCTATGCCTCCTGCCTCATACGCCTTTCCAACCATGAAACCTGTAATGTTCTGTAAGAAGATTAGCGGGATTCCTCTTTGGCCACAAAGTTCTACGAAGTGTGCGCCTTTCAATGACGACTCCGAGAATAGAATCCCATTGTTTGCAACGATTCCAACCTTGTAACCATGGATGTGAGCAAATCCGCAAATCAGAGTCTGCCCATATCTTGACTTGAACTCGTGGAAACGGCTACCGTCGACGATTCTTGCAATGATTTCCTTGACGTCAACTGGAGTGCGATTATCTGAAGGAATGAGCCCTAGGAGTTCATCTGGATCGTAAAACGGCTCTTCAGCATCGATTCGCTCAAATGGAGCGAGTTCTCTAGAACCAAGATTCTCAACAACATTGCGCACCATCCTCAGTGCTTCTGATTCATCTTCTGCAAAGTGATCTGCTACGCCGCTTTGAGAAGTATGTACATCTGCTCCACCGAGTTCTTCGGCTGTAACTTCTTCACCAGTTGCAGCTTTGACTAATGGAGGCCCTGCTAGGAAAATTGTTCCATTTCCTTTGACAATGATGGATTCGTCACTCATTGCCGGAACGTATGCCCCACCTGCAGTACAACTTCCTAGAACTGCTGCAACTTGCGGGATGCCATCTCCAGACATCTTTGCCTGATTTCTGAAGATTCGACCAAAGTGTCCTATGTCAGGGAACACTTCGTCCTGCATAGGAAGGAAAGCACCGCCTGAATCAACCAGATATATGCATGGAAGGTTATTCTCATGAGCGACGGTCTGTGCTCTAATGTGCTTCTTCACTGTCATTGGATAGTATGAGCCTCCTTTGACGGTGGCATCGTTTGCTACGAAGAGACATTCTCTGCCATGGACTAATCCGACTCCGGTGACGATGCCAGCACTGCTTGCTTTGCCATCGTACAAATCGTAAGCAGCAAGTGGAGACAATTCCATGAAAGCAGTTCCAGGGTCAATGATTTTCTCAATTCTTTCACGAGCCAATAATTTACCACGGCCTCGATGTCTTTCGACATATTTCCCGCCGCCGCCTTGATTGACTACATCCAAGCGCTGACGCAAAGTTTCAATCAATTCTAGATTGTGAGTGCGGCGATTTTGGTAGTCCGGGTCGACACGATTCACACGAGTTGGTAGCCTATCCATGTCCTCCCCTCAATTCACCGAAGGTAGATTGCGACTTCAATCAACCGCTTACACACCAAGGATTAATCTTCCAATATCTCGAAGCCCTGGAGCCATACCTACTATCATCACTGCGAGAACGATTAGAACTCGTAAATGTTGCTGCCTAGACTCAATTCTCAATTGTGAGAACATCAAAATTATCAAACTCGCTAATGCCGCCTTAACCAAGAAAAATAGCCAAGCGCCTTCGCCAAGAATATCAAAACCATTACCGAATTGAATTACAGCATCTGAAAGTGGATGCTTTTCAGAGTACCCAAACCAATCAATACCAACCATTGTTGCAAGTCCATCACATAACTGGCCGAAGAGCATTCCAGCAACCATCGGAGTTGCTAGGATCCCCTTAGGAGATAACATTTCAACAGGATGACTGGAACGGTCTTCGCTCTCCCATTCTTCTAGCGTCATTCCATCTGGAATTAATCCGACATCGTTACCAGTTAGTCGTAATTGAGTCAAATCTTCAACTCCTTTCCGCCAAACTGCCCAGGTGATGAGAAGAGGAATTACAACGACTACTAATACTGGCCACAATATTTCATTATCACGAGGCAATAATCCGCTGTCTTGAGTCCATGGTGTTGATGCCAATTGTGCCCAATGCCCAAGGCCCATTGTTATCAGACCAGTTGCAAATGCCAACATAGCTCTTGGAATTGCTTCCCAATCCCATGTATTGTGAATTACTACTGCAATCATCACGGCACCTGCTATCGAACCCCCGAGAATCCAGAAATGTCCAGTCTCGTGCACATGTACGCTTGGAAGAACAAGTAAACCTGTGAATGCGATGTATGCAACCAGTAGCATTGCTAACATCGATAGCTGATTTTTCTTGCCAATGTGGCCAATGAATGCTGAGGCAATCAACCATGCAGCAAGGTGAATGTGAATCAATGGAGAAATGAATAGTACATCAATGCCTTCTTTGAAATAATCAGCATCTTCCATTACTCTTAGCACTGGCGCTAGAGCGACCCAAGAAATTAGAGCCCATACCATCCGGTCATCAACTGGCAATTGCCACTTTCTGAATAAGGCTTGAAAGACGATGACTGCAGCGATCAACGTAAGGATATACACAATTGTATTCACTTCTGAATAACCTGCATCCCCGGTTGTGCCAGCGTCTTTTACAATTGGGTCCCAAATGTAGACTTTGACAAAATCCTCCCAGAATAATTCTGGAGCAAATATTAGCCCACCAACAAGAACTAGCGAAATTAAACCAAACAGAGAAAGAAGAATCCTCTCACCATTAGAGAATTCTGTGTCTTCCATGGTAGTCTCACGCCTTCACAGATGATGAGGATTACGCGGGAAATCACTCTTCTTCGCCGTCTGCATCATCAGAAGCAACACGAGGTTCGTGAACTTCTACGAATGAAACCTTGCCGGCCTCTACTGCATCACGAAGAACTGTCACTAGGCGGAACTTCTGCATTGCAGCGTTAGGATCGAATAGCATTGTTTGAGGTACAACGATTGAAATGTCATCTCCGTCGAATGAGACTTCGAAGCCTTCTTGGCCAGTATTTGCCTCAAGAAGTGCGGCAACTTTCTCTTCCTTGCCTTCGATAACTTTGACAATCTTGTAGTCGTACTTCAGTGTACGTCCTGCCATTGGGTGATTGTAATCAATACGTGCACGCCCTGCTGCTAAGTAGGAAAGAACTCCTTGACGGCCTTCAACAGTAACTGGGCCGCCGATGTAAAGGGACTTGGGGTCACGTACATGTCGGAGTAGCTTATCGATAGAAATGGTCTCGATTTGATCTGGGTCTTTTTCCCCATATGCATCTGCAGGTGCAATCTCTAGAGAGATATCCTTGTCTGCTTCTGCTTCCAACAGGCTGTCTTCGAAACCGGAAATCAAGTTTCCAGCGCCTACTACGCAAACCAGAGGAGTGTAGGTTCTACCCTCTTGATGCATTTCATGCTCCTTTGCAACTTCTTCTCTAGTAGTTTCAATCAAATCGCCGGAGTCTGCGTTATACAGATCATAATCGACGTGGACAATGGTTCCTTCTTCCATGGTTATTCACCTATCGCCCCCTACGGGGGCAATTCGGCGACCAACCATCCCTATTTCAATCAGTTGGGTCTCTTCGAGGTAGCCATATGGCTAGACTTGACAACAACATTAGACTCCAACCACCCCATACCAAATGGATGCCTGGCAAATCATAGACCATGATTCTAACCAAGTCGCTGCCTTCCATCAAAGAACGCGCTTGAGTCCCATCCATTATCAAAACTAAATCTCCGTGCCACATACTGACTCGGTCAACTTCGGAACGTGAACGAGTATCGAATCTAAGCACTCCCGGTTCTACAGTCTCAATCAATTCTCCATCATCATAGACATTGATTACTGCTCCAAGATAGCCGTCTCCGACTTCTAGGTCATCGGTCTGCGTGACCACCTCAGTAAATTCGAATTCATAACCTTCCCACTCAACTCTTTCATCTTTGATCAAAGTAACAGTATGAGAAAAGGTGCCCCTGTCGATAATTGTTGTACTCATTATATGGCCAATGACTAACAAAACAAGTCCTAGGTGAATCAAATGGGCGAAAAATGGTATCTCGCGTTTACCAAAGTTTTCCTTGGCTAGGGAGATTGTTGCTGGCAATGCTAAAAGTGCTGGAATCAATACCACTATCCCAATTTGACCACGGCTCAATGAGGCACCTAGAACATCTGTTGAATCGTATCCAAGCGAGTTGCCAAAGAACCAAGCTATAACTAAAATCAACGGAGTTGAAGCCATGAGATAGAATACTCTCTTTGGACGGTCCCTAATACTCCAAGCGGTGAATGCAAGCATTAGCGCTGCCAAGAATGGCGCCCCATACAATTCGTGCGCAGCAAACTGAATTGAATCAATGCTTGAAATCAAAATTACCAATGTCAAAATCAGATATAATCCAACAACGACAACTGGCGCCCATAGAACTAACCTCTGTTGAGTACTTCTTTCCATAAACGAGAACTTAGAATTCTCATTATCCTCTGCGAAGAACCACGGAGATACGAATGCAGTCATGCCCACTGCGCATATCGTAATTTCTAACATTCCTGACCATGATGCCGACAAAAACAGCATCACTCCAGCACTTGCCCATCCCCATGCCTTGAATCGATCTTTTTCGAAGATTAATCCGAATGCGAATAGCAAGGATAACAATTCAAACAAAACCATACCATGGATGAATCGTAACACAACCATAATCCCAGGTATTGCAAACCATTTCCAATCATGTCCTTCAGGTAATGATTTGATGCCCGACTCCACGAAAGGACCCAATCCTAAAATCACCAAAAGAGTAGGAGGGAAACCATCCAAAACATCTCCCCCTCCGATGATGCCAATAACTGCTACAGCAGGCAATAACACCAACCAATATTTAGAGAACTCAAAACCAAGTCTTGAGGCGAGAAACATTCCCATTAGTTGCAGTATTCCTAGGAAATAGACGACGACTTCGATACCACTGGCATCGGATAACAGAACCATAATTCTTCCAAATACATCACCAGGAGGTGAACCTGCAGAATCTACAACGAATGTATGGACGCTTACCGCCCATACTCCCCCTGCCCTTGTGACCATAGTAGCGAATAGTGCGAGGGCCCCACATGCCATCGCCACCCCTGCCCAAATGTGATCTGGCGTCTTACCAGGTCGCGTTCGAAGATGCAATAACATCACTAAACAAATCCATGGCAATAGAGAGCCGGTTTCGACTGGGTCCCATGCCCAATATCCACCCCAATCTAGAATCAGATAAGCCCACAAACCTCCCAATCCAATTCCCAATGTTGAGAAAAAGAATGCAGGCCTAGCGACTTGAATTAATCTGTCTTTGATTCCTTTGTAGTCAGTAAAAAATGATGAGATCGCGATACAGGCTAGTGTAATACACAACGAATATGCCAAGAAAATCAGCGGCGGATGAATTACCATCAAATCTGTCTGTAATAATTCATTTAGGCCCGGACCTCGGCCAACTGAGGATTTGAAGGGCTGCAGGATCCATGCAACCAGTAAGAGAGTTAGGGCAAAACCGTTCATCAATCGAAGTCTAAGCAGATGTGATTCATCTGATTCTGATTTCAATGGATTTCTCCAAACGATTGACAAGAGAGCCATCCATGCTACCCAGAGAAGAATCGGGCCCTCTCTAGCAGCCCAAGTTGCTGCAAATCTGTATTTGAGTGGCAGTTCCTCTCCGCCATACCAGGCTACTAGATGAATCGAATCATAGTTCAAGGTAAACATGAATGCCAACATGAAAAAGGGCAGACTCAGAATCCAGGTCAATTTTGGATCCGGCCGAAATGTAACCCAAGCTGCAACGAATACAGCAAATGGCATCAGCAAAGATTCCATCTATTCACCATCCGAAATGCTTAGCCCTCGAATAACCAAATGATAGTAGCACACTAATCACTCCTTTAGTGTACAAGAATGGATGACGGACTAATATCTTCAATCCGATCCACAGTTTGTCAAATACTGACATTGATCCCAACTCCTCTGGCAAACATCTTGCCATTTTGGATAACTCTTCATCACTCAAATCATATAGGGATGTTTTTCCCTTCAAAATCTTGTGATATGGTGGGAAGCGTTTCTTCCACGCTTTGACGTATCTTTGCATCTTTGCATCCGACAAATCTCCTGCAGAAATCGCTGCAGCAATGGTTTGAGCAGCCTCTCTGCCAGACCACAATGCCAGATGAGAACCACCTTCGAACAATGGAGAAGTGAAACCTGCTGCATCACCCACCAAGATCAAGCCATCTCCGGTAGTAATCTCTCTAGGGCCGGATATTGGAATGGTTCCTCCGAATGGACGTGGTTTAATCCCTGGTTTTCTCCATTCTGGGTTCTGTATCCCCTTGCCTTTGAGATAAGTATCTTCAACAAACTTGTCAAGATATTTGATTGCCCCCCTCTTATCGGTAGTGACGAGGCCAACATTTGCTCTTTCACCTTTCTTCGGGATCATCCAGACATATCCATGTGGCGAATATTCCGGCCAGAGGTAAAAATCGAGATAACCGTCATTTTCAACTTCTGTCATCTCATATTGGAAGCCTGCAATGACTTCTACCTCGGTCCCCATATCGAGTAATTTTGAAGCAGCACCGGCAACTCCAGAAGCATCAATTACGGCCTTACATTCAATCGGAAACTCGTCTCCACGGCCTTCAATTTTCCAATTGACAAATTCATTTTCGCTATTGTAAATTCTTTCCATAGAAGTTACCCTATGTGACAGGTGCAAGCTCGCTCCTTTCTTGACCGCCTCATCACACAACCACTGTTCGAATTTATGCTTCTCAAGAACATATCCTTTCTCAGTCAGTAACTTCGCTGTCCCATCTGGAAAGATTACCCGTATGCCCTTACAATCGAGTGCGACAACTTCCTCCGGCAAATCAAGATCTAGATTGTCAACCGCCATTTGTGACAAGCATTCTCCACAGTGTACGGGAACTCCGACCTCGGCATCCGCCTCCACAATCATTGTACTGAGACCAGCACGTGCGGAGTGCAGAGCAGCAGATCCGCCACCTGGGCCGGCGCCGATAACCAATACGTCACAACTCGCCATGCCTCCCCGAAGGGGAGGCGGGACTTCAATGAGTCGGCACAGAACAAGTATTGATGAAGAGGTTCTCCTAGCGGTATCATGGCCTGGCGTAATTCTACTCGCTGGATCGCCCATCTCGAGAAGCGGGGCGAGTTAATACGAATCTCAGAGCCTGTAGACGTAGAGTTAGAGGCTGGAGCAATTGCGGATCGACTTGTAAAAAACAACGGGCCGGCTGTTCTATTCGAAAAACCAAGACTACCGAATGGAGAGATTAGCGAAATTCCACTTGCAATGAATCTTTTCGGTTCTCATGACAGAACACTTCGAGCACTAGGGGCATCACATCCAACTGAAGTCGGAGAAAGACTAGTTGCACTAATGAAGCCAGACATTGGTGGAATAATGAAAAAACCATGGACAGGTTTTCCACTACTTAGAGATGCAATGTCATTGCCACCAAAAAAGGTGAGAAAGGGCTCCGGGCAGAGAGTAAAAATGGACCTAGACGTCACACAATTACCAATTCCAAAAACATGGCCGATGGACGGAGGCAGATACATTACTTTGCCACTCGTGGTTACTAAAGACCCCAAATCTGGAGAACATAACTTAGGGATGTACAGAGGCCAAATTTTTGGACCCAAGGAAGTCGGCCTGCATTGGCAAATTCACAAGCACGCTGCAGACCATGCTGCTGCATGGCCAGAGGGCAAAATGCCAGTTGCGATTTGTATAGGCGGGCCGCCTGAATTGATCTTCTCAGCAATCGCACCCCTTCCTGATAATTTGGAGGAATACATGTTTGCAGGATTCCTCGGCAAAAGGCGCCTTAGAATTACTAAAGCTCTAACTCAGGATTTACTCGTTCCCGCAGATGCTGATATTGTAATTGAAGGATGGGTTGATGCTACTCAAACTCGTACTGAAGGCCCATTTGGAGACCACTTCGGATTCTATTCACTTACTGGCCAATACCCTGTCCTAAATGTAACTGCGATTACTCGAAGGAAAAATGCGATACTACCTGCAACAATAGTTGGCCAACCTCCAATGGAAGATGGTTACCTTGGAGAAGCAATAGGTAAGCAGTTCAGACCGATATTATCGTTTCAACACAGAGATGTTTTGGATTTACACTTGCCTCTGGAAACTGGATTCCACAACCTAGCCATTGTCAAGAGTAAGCAACGATATCCAAGACAAGCTAGGAAAACGTGTCTTGGTTTGCTAGGCGCAGGACAGATGATGTTTTTGAAAATTTTAATCGCTACCGACGAAGACCCGAGTGATTTGGATGCTTTGTTAGATGTTCTTAACAGCCGAGTTGATCCTAAAACTGACATTACAATAATCGAAGGAATGGTTAGTGATTCACTCGAGCCTGCATCGACTTACGAAAATGTTCATTCGAAAGTTATCATTGATGCTACAAAACTTGTTTCTGCAGATCCTAGAAGTGGCAACCCATTAGAGGGCTCTCCGATTGAAGAATGTCCTGCATGGAGAAGAGGAGAAGAAGAAGCTCCCGGAATTAGCGAATCACTACTCAAACAGATTGGTGATTTAGAGGATGTAGAGGATTGCCTGCTCCTGAGAAATTCAATGCTAGTTGTCACTGTTGATATTGAAGGAAAACCAGAGCCTAGAACTGGTATGCAATGGCCAAATGAAGAGGCTGCGAAGGCTCAGCGTAGTAAAATTTCTCAATTGCGAAATTCAATTTGGCAATTAGACTCTAAAAATGAATTAAGATGGCTATTTGTTACTGACAACGACATGAATTTACACGGCGAAGGTGCCATGAGAAGGTTGCTGTGGCAACTAACTTCACGCTTCGCTGCGGAGCGAGATTTCATCGTAGAAAACGGCCGTATTTTCTGGGATGCAACTACACCAATTCCTTCTCTCGAAGGACCCTCTCCTGTTCGAAGATGGCCTGCAATTACTATGCATGACCCTGAAACTTTAGATGCAATCGAAAGGTTCGATTTACCACCTTGGCCAGACAACTTGGTGATGTGAATGGAACTGAAACAAATTGCATCCTTCGTAAAACTCGAACATACACTGTTTAGTTTACCATTCGTATTCATTGGAGCTTTAATGGCTGGCGAACCAACTTATTTGGAATACTTGTGGATATTGATTGCTGCTGTTGGCGCCAGAGGATTGGCGATGGGATTGAACAGAATTATCGACAGAGATATCGATGCCGAGAACCCACGCACAGCAAATAGACATCTCGCATCGGGAAGCATGTCTTTGCAGACAGCATGGATACTCTGTGGGATATTCTTGATCATGCTAGTGGGCGGCGCCGCCATGTTAAACCCGCTGTGCTTGTATCTCTCACCTATCCCCGTGGTTGCATTCGTAGTGTATCCGTATCTGAAACGATTTACATGGTTGTGCCATTGGTGGCTAGGAGGTTGCTTGGCCTTAGCTCCTGCTGGAGCCTGGGTGGCGATGACCGGAGAAATTTCATCTAACTCTTGGTATCCCGATTTACTGATTGTATCGCTAGGAGTAATGATTTGGATTGCAGCATTCGATTTAGGATACGCTCAGATGGATATTGAAAGTGATAGAAAGACCGGAGTGAAATCGTTTCCTGCTAGATTCCAACCACCTACAACCATGGCAGTAATGTTACTGTCTATTCCAATCTGGGCTGCTGCTTTTTCCGTAGTGTCGCCCATTGGAACACTAATTTCTCTAGCACTAGTTGTAAGCGTACTAGTTGCATCTGGATCTCAGTTCCAAACTTGGTGGTTTAGAGCACATGTTTCCACCGGCTGGGTTCTACTTGCAGCAATGCAACTTTCATAGAGTGGCGAGGCTCCCGTTAATCTATGAATCCAATAGTGAAGTCCTTACTAGAATTCAATGACGCATTTGAAATTCCAAAACTAGACCAACCTGGGCTAGGTCCTGATGAGTTGATTGAATTAAGAATCAAATTGTTAACCGAAGAAGTCCAAGAATATGCTGAAGCCGCCAGAGCAGGTGACTTGGTAGAAGTTCTCGATGCATTAGCAGACATAGGTTACATTTTGGCTGGAACCATAATCAATCATGGAATGCAAGACATCTATGACGATGCTTTCAATGAAGTACATCGCTCCAATATGGCGAAATTAGTTGATGGAAAGGTCCTGCGCAGAGAAGATGGAAAGGTGCTAAAGCCAGAAGGCTGGCAACCTCCACAACTCGCACAATTCCTCCAGTGAGTTATTGAATATCCGCCCTTAGGGATTCCATGCGCACCGCACTAGTTACCGGAGGAGGCAGAGGAATTGGCGCTGCGATTTCCAAAAAATTAGCCGAAGATGGTTACAGAGTGTTATTGACATACTGCAATTCTTCTAAGCCGGCAGAAATGGTTGTCGACGATATTCGCAACTCTGGGATTGATGCTGTTGCTGCAAATTGTGATGTTACAGACGCAAGAGAGGTTGCTCTTTTGGCAACCCATCCGTGGGTAACGGGAGGAGTCGACGTGTTAGTTCTGAATCATGGCAGGTATGACCGAATAGATGCAAAGGAATTGGACCTTGAGCACTTGCGCCGTACTATGTCTACCAATTTCGAAGGAGCATTTCTCGTATGGGACGCGGTGAAATCCCATCTTTCATCTGAAGCAAGAATTTGTGTTATTGGAAGCCAGCTAGGGACTAGGGGCTCACCACATGGCGCTGATTATTCAGCGTCCAAAGCCGCACTATCGATTTGGGCTCGCTCGCTTGCTCAGTCATTAGCGCCAGAAGGAAAGCGGGTGAATGTAATCGCTCCGGGATTTGTGGACACGGACATTTTGGCAGGAGATACTACTGAGAAAAGAGCAAGTCGTGAAGAGGAGGTTCCCCTAAAGAGAATCGGAACTCCTGAAGATATTGCTGGAGTCGTGTCGTTTTTAGTAGGTGAAAATTCATCCTACATTACCGGTGCTGTAATTCACGTTAATGGCGGATTATACTTACCTTAGGAGGAGATAGAATGAGTGATCCCTTCGACATCTCGAAGGCCCTGGAAGGGGCGGTGAAAGACCAGCTTTCACCAGAGGTTTCTCGCTTCAAAATTCACTCGGAACACGGCACTGCTGGTGACCAAGAAAAAGCAATTGAAAAATTAATTTTTCAATTGGAAAATAATCAAGAGAGATGTGTTCTTTTGGGCGTCACAGGTTCGGGAAAAACATTCGCAATGGCCAACATTATTGAGAGGTTAAATATCCCAACTTTGATCATTAGCCACAACAAAACTTTGGCACGTCAACTCTACCAGGAGATGGCAGGATTATTCCCTGAAAATGGCATCGAATATTTCGTATCTCACTATGATTATTATCAGCCAGAAGCTTATCTGCCGAAGAGAGATTTGTATATCGACAAGGAGTTGTCAATCAATGAAAGAATCGAACAAGAGAGATTTGCAACTGTAGCAAGTTTGGTCAGTAGACCTGATTGTGTGGTGGTTTCCTCTGTATCGTGCATATACGGTCTAAATGCTCCAGAGACATTCCTATCCTACCATTGTCGAATTCACGTAGACCAATTAATTGAGCCAATAGATTTGGTTCGAGAATTGGTAGCACTTCAATATGAAAGAACCAGTACGGATTTGGAAAGAGGGCAAGTTCGTCTGCGAGGTGAGAACCTCGATGTTTGGATGCCGAGCCGTGATGATCCACTGAGGATTAGATTTGGATTTGATGGAGTGGAACACATACAGATTTGTGACCCGGTTTCATGGGAAGTCCTCGATGAATTGAATGAAGCGTGGATACATCCAAAGGAATTCTTCATGGTATCTCCTGAAAGATTTGAAGAAGCCTTAGAAAATATTGAAACTGAACTGGATGGAAGATTTGCAGAACTGAAGAGTGAGGGCAAAGACATAGAGGCGCACAGGCTTCAGCAACGTACACAGTATGACTTAGAGATGTTAAGAGAAGTTGGCCACTGCACAGCTGTTGAAAATTATTCAATGCATTTTGATGGAAGAACTCATGGCGAGCGCCCTTACTGTCTGCTTGACTTCTTTGCCGCTGCAGCAAAACAATTCCATGGAGATCCCAAGAAATTCCTTGTCATAATGGATGAGTCACACGTAACATTACCTCAAGTTGGAGGCATGTATGGCGGAGATCGTAGCAGAAAATTGAATCTGATTGAACACGGGTTTAGACTCCCATCTGCTGCAGATAACCGCCCATTGAAATTGAAGGAGTTCCAAAGTTTAGTCCCTCAAATGCTGTATGTAAGTGCCACACCTGGTGAGAGAGAATTGCTACATCTTTGTGAAGTAACAGGGCAAGACCCCCCTGTCGGCCTAAGGCATGCCTCTGGCGGAGGGGGCGTTGAAGAGCCAGAGTACTCAAAGAAACATCCAGATTCAGAAAGCATGTATGACATGCTACAGATGATTGAAGAGATCCCTCGAATGGAGATTCGGCCTACTGGTTTACTTGATCCTTCTATCGAGGTAAGAGGAACTGAAGGACAGGTTGCCGACCTTCTTTCTGAAATAAATGCACGAATCGAAAAAGGCGAGAGAACACTAGTGACTGTGCTGACGATAAAATTTGCAGAAGAGGTTGCGCATTACCTCAATAAAATGGGAATCAAAGCGCATCACTTACATTCAGAGATCGATACTATCGAGAGAACAGAGATTCTCAATGCACTACGAATAGGCCACATAGATGCCATAGTAGGAATCAACCTGTTGAGAGAAGGATTGGATATTCCAGAAGTTAGCCTAGTTGCTATCTTCGATGCAGATCGTCAAGGATTCCTTCGAAATGAAAGAAGCCTATTACAGACAATTGGAAGAGCTGCTAGAAATTCCAATGGTAAGGTGATATTGTATGC
>PAJN01000012.1 GCA_002710205.1 Methanobacteriota archaeon
TCCTCAAGAAGAGGAGAAGCAAGAGAAGGAGCAGCAAGAGCAACAAGCAGCACCACCATGGGAACAAGCCTCCATCATCGTCTTCATCAGAGGACTTGGTATCGATACATTCACCGTTATCGTCAACAGTTGCAACATCGTTGACATCACTTGGACTGCTTCCACACTTGACTTCAAGTTCGTCGAGGACACCATCACCATCATCATCTTGATCGACTTCAAGACCTGTAGCCGATGGTCCGTCTGGTAGTCCATCGTTGTCCGTATCTGCAAGAATCGCCATTGAGAAGGTGAATTGTACACCAGTTTGGCTGTTGTTGGCAAACACGGTGTACTCAGTCATCGGAGATGTCTCGGTTGGTACACCGGAAATAATTCCAGACTCACCAGATCGGGACATGCTTCCATTGAATTCTAGTCCTGCTGGTAGGGCTGGGACAATTGTCCATGTTCCTGGTTCCATACCAGTCAAGTTCGGTTCAATNTCGAAGCCAGATTGATTGATGACTGCTTCGAATACTTCAGCCGAGGTGCCGTTGTTGGAATAGCCCAGTACCTTGGTATCGAGAGCGTCACAGATTCCATCGTCATCGCCGTCGAAGGGTATGCTCGTGCCTTCCTTGGAGTTGGTTCCACAGAGTGCTTCATCTTCGTCAGACCAATCATCACCGTCGTCATCTGTATCGACGGAGTCACAGGTTCCATCGCCATCGCCATCGATTGGCGTGCTTGATGCATCCGTNGAACTGGTTCCACAGAGTGCTTCCTCTTCGTCGGACCAATCGTCACCGTCGTCATCCGTATCTGCGATCAACTCGGTTTCAATACCTTCAACGAGTTCGTCTGGTACGCCGTCACCGTCTGTATCCTGAGATGCTGCAGCATCGTTCGGGAATGCGTCCGGTCCTGCAGTACAANCANCNGCTGGCNATGCAGGTGCNGNTGGTCCGTCACAGATACCATCGCCATCACTGTCAGCNTTNGTTGCGTTNGTGATTGGNTCGCCAGTAGTCTCNNCGTCATTGGCGATTCCATCNCCATCAACGTCNTCATCNANTNCATCNCATANCGNATCTCCATCNAGATCGGNCGGTGTNGANTCTGNNTCNANNGGNTCGGTGTTACAANCGNNTTCNTCNANNTCGGANNCGCCGTCGCCATCGTCGTCGGTATCTTCGATGAGATCGCCAGTGTAGTCTGCTGGTAGAGCATCAGGCTCTCCGTCACCATCTGAATCACCGAGCACTTCGAGTGCAATGGTGTAGCTCGAGTCAAACAGACTTGAGTTCGCATAGATGGTGAAGTTGGTCAGTGCNATTGGCTCGGTTGGTGTACCGTANATGGTTCCATTGGTTGCACCAAACATCAATCCTTCAGGGAGTTCAGGTTCGATCTCATACTGTGAATTGTTNATGGTTGAGATTGGCGCAATNGCATCGATTGTCGAGCCATTGATCATGTAGACTGGTTCTGAGTTTGTATCGTAGACGACGTCTTGAACCGAGATGGTCACGTAAGTTGTGCCTGAGCCATCATCGTTTGAGGCTGTAATCATGTACGTGATTGGGCCAGTAATCTCAGTAGGCATTCCACTGATGACACCGGTTGTGTTGTTGAACACAAGACCTGCAGAGAGCTCAGGCGTAATCGACCACGCCGTGATGTCTCCACCGCTTGAAATCGGTACCATGTCAAGGACGCTTGAGTTGTTGAGCAATTCAACATCGCTTGGCACATANTCGATGACAGGCAAGGTGTCGAGAACGGTGATGTTAAGCTCGGTTGAAACAGTTCCACCTGAGTTGGTTCCAGTAACCGTAAACATTGTACGTGGTAGAAGTTCCGTAGGCGTTCCACTGATTTCTCCGGTTGCGGTATCAAACGCAAGACCTGCTGGCAGGCTTGGGCTGATGGACCAGGAGAGGATTTCACCATCACCAGTAATTGTTGGTGAAAGTGGAAGATCAGTGCTTACCGTGGCGTTGTTCAGCGTTATGTCGTCAGGAGAGTACGCAATTGTTGCGAGTTGATCGACGATTGTNATGTTGATGTACGCTGATTCAGTTCCACCANTGTTGGTTGCTGTAATCGTGAAGTTGGTGGTGGTCATCAATTCNGTCGGCGTTCCGCTGATGACACCAGTGGCTGTATCGAATGCAAGACCTGCTGGCAGGCTTGGGTTGATGGACCAGGTAACAAATTCACCAGATCCTGTCAAGGTTGGTGAAATTGGTAGACCGCTTGCCGTATTGTTGGTCAATGTCAAGTCGCTTGGAACGTACTCGAAGGTTGGCACTTGGTCAACGATTGTGATATTGATGAAGGCCTCTGTCGAGCCACCAGAGTTCGTTCCAGTAATCGTGAACATTGTACGAGTAATGAGTTCTGTTGGCGTTCCTGTAATCTCACCAGTTGCTGCATCAAGAGCAAGGCCAGATGGTAGGCTTGGACTGACTGTCCAGGATACAATCGTACCTGCACCAGTGATGGTTGGTGAAAGTGGTAGGTCGCTGCTTGCAGTGTTGTTGGTCATTGACAAATCGTTTGGNACGTACTCGATTGTTGGTACAACATCGTTGACTTGNAGTGTGAACGTTGTCGAGTTGCTTCCACCAGCGTTGCTTGCTGTGATGGTGTAGTTGGTCAGAGGTNTTACCGCAGTTGGCGTTCCTGAGAGTTCACCGGTTGTAGCGTTCAGGGACAATCCTGCTGGTAAGGCAGGAGAGACCGACCAAGAGGTGGCTGCTCCGCCACCGCCTACTGTTGGCATGAGCGAAGTCATTGCAACATCCTTTGTCAGTGTCACCGAAGTTGGGGTGTAGGTTACGCCAGAAGGCGGTGCATCGTTGACGAGGATGGTCACCGTTGCAGTCGAACTACCACCAGAGTTGGTTGCAGTAACCGTGTAGGTTGTTGAGTTGCTAACAGCGGTTGGTGTTCCAGAGATTGCACCTGTCGAGTTGTCAAAAGACAATCCAGCAGGGAGGGCAGGAGTGATTTCCCAGTTCGTTACCANTCCGCCAGTTGAGGTTGGCGTGGCTGTTGTCATTGCACTGTCCTTGGTNAGAGTGAGTGAACTTGGGCTGTAAGCAACTGTGGAAGGTGCCACATCGTTGACTTGGATCGTGACGGTTGCAGTGTCGCTTCCACCTGCGTTGGTTGCTGTAATTGTGTAGGATGTGGAATTCGAAACCGCGGTTGGCGTTCCTGAGATTGCTCCCGTTGTGTTATCGAAAGCCAAACCAGCAGGGAGTGCTGGTGAAATCGACCACGAAGTGACAGCTCCACCAGTCGATGTTGGTGTGATGGTTGTTAGAGCGACGTTCTTGGTGAGCGTGATNGAACTTGGGCTGTAANCAATGGTCGATGGTGCTTCATCGGTCACTGTGATGGTGACAGTTGCGGTTGCACTTCCACCGGTGTTGCTTGCAGTTACAGTGTATGTAGCAGTCGAGTTGATTGCAGTCGGTGTTCCTGAAATTGTTCCAGTCGATGTATCCAACGACAAACCAGCAGGCAATGCTGGAGAGATGGACCATGCGGTAACTGCTCCACCAGTTGATGTTGGTGTGACNCTTGTCATCGTCGAGTTCTTCGCAATTGTAAACGAATTTGGCGAGTAACTCACTGAGGACGGCGAGATGTCGTTAACAGCGATAACCAGCGTTGTGGAGTTGCTACCACCAGCGTTGGTTGCAGTAATCGTGTAGGTTGCAGAAGCGTTGATTCCGGTCGGTGTTCCAGAGATTGCACCTGTCGATGTGTCGAGTGTTAGACCAACTGGAAGTGCTGGAGAGACGGACCANGANGCGACCGTNCCGCCACTCGATGTCGGCGTAATCGCCGTCATTGTTGCGTTCTTCGTCAGGGTGAGGCNGTTTGTTCCATAGGATACTGCAGACGGTGGTGCATCGTTGACAAGGATCGAAATCGTTGTCGTTGCACTACCACCGGTGTTGGTTGCTGTAACCGTGTAGTTAGTTGCAGAAGCAACGGCCGTAGGTGTACCACTGATTGTTCCTGTTGAGGTGTCGAACGTCAATCCAGCAGGAACAGCTGGTGAGATCGACCAGGAAACAACCGCACCACCAGTGGATGTTGGTGTAGCGTTTGTCATGGTTGAATCCTTTGTCAATGTGAATGGACTTCCACTGTAGACAATGTTCGATGGAACCGCATCGTTCACGGTAATGGTAATCGATGCACTTGCACTTCCACCGGTGTTGTTTGCGTACACGGTGTATGTATTAGCAGACTGTACAACGGTTGGCGTACCAGAGATTTCACCGGTCGAAGCCGAGAAGGTGAGACCTGCTGGAAGCGCTGGCGTAATCGCCCAAGAGGTAACCGTACCGCCACTCACAGATGGAGATGCTGGAGTCATTGCTGATCCCTTCTCCAGGGTGAATGGACTACCAGAGTAGGAAAGAGAGTACGGTGAAAGATCGTTAACTTGAATGGTCACGGTTGCCGTACCACTGCCTCCAGCGTTCGTTGCAGTAATCGTGTAATTTGCCGAGGATGAGACCGCTGTTGGTGTTCCAGAGATTGACCCATTCGAGGTTGAGAACGACAGTCCTGCTGGGAGNGCTGGTGAAATCGACCAGGAGGTTACGTTTCCACCGCTTGCTGTTGGGATAACCGTTGTCATTGCAACACCGTTGGTGAGCGTGAACGAACTTGGGCTGTATGTAATTCCAGACGGCGCTGCATCGTTGATGAGGATGGTGACCGTTGTGGTTGCACTTCCTCCAGTGTTGGTTGCAGTCACGGTGTAGGTTGTGGCGTTACTCGTCACAGTAGGCGTTCCCGAAATTGTACCNGTCGTGTTGTCCATCGATAGACCAGCAGGGAGTGCTGGTGNGATCGACCANGAGTCAACCGCTCCACCCGTACCTGAGGACGGAGTTGCAGCCGTCATTGCCGAGTCCTTCGCCAATGTGATGAAAGTCGGGTTGTAGGCAACGGACGATGGAGCGATATCGTTGACTTGGATGGTCAAGGTCGCTGTTCCAGTACCACCAGCGTTGGTTGCTGTGACTGTGTATGATGTGGATGNAGATACTGCAGATGGNGTTCCACCGACTGNACCGGTCGAGTTGTTGAACGTCAATCCTGCTGGGAGTGCTGGTGAAATTGACCATGAAGCGACTGGGCCTCCGCTCGAGGTTGGTGAAACCGTACTCATTGGAACACCCTTGACAAGTGTGAACGAGCTTGTGCTGTAACTGATGGACGGTGCAGCAACGTTGACTTGGACCGATATGACAGCAGTGGCGCTACCGCCCGTGTTGGTTGCAGTTACAGTATAGTACGCAATTGAGCTAAGAGCGGTCGGTGTTCCTGAAATTGTTCCAGTTGACGTAGAGAATGAGAGACCTGCTGGGAGTGTAGCAGAAATCGACCATGATGTGGGTGAGCCTCCACTTGATTGTGGAGTCACTGCGGACATCGTTACGCCCTTTGTCAATGAGAGAGAACTTGGCGCGTAGATAATTGACGAAGGAGCAACGTCGTTGACGACGATGACCACGGTTGTCGAATCACTGCCACCGGCGTTGGTTGCTGTGATCGTGTAATTTGCAGAGGAAGTAATTGCTGTTGGTGTTCCAGAGATTGCACCTGTCGAATTGTTCAGGGATAGGCCTGCTGGAAGCGCAGGAGAAACGGACCATGAGGTGACAGTTCCGCCACTCACCGATGGGGTTGCTGTGGTCATTGCTACACCCTTCGTTAGGGTGAANGGACTTCCNCTGAATGCGACTCCNGACGGTGCAGCATCGTTGATGAGGATCGAGATAGTGACNGTTGCACTACCACCCGTGTTGGTTGCTGTAACCGTGTAATTGGTTGCAGAACTGACAGACGTTGGCGTTCCTGAGATTGCNCCCGTCGACGTTGAGAATGCAAGNCCTGCAGGCAGTGATGGCGAAATCGACCAACCTGTGACCGTTCCTCCACTGGAGGATGGCATTGCCGTTGTCATCGCTGTTCCCTTCGATAGAGTGAACGGGCTTCCGCTGTATACGATGTCGAATGGAGCTGCATCGTTGACGGTGATGGTTACGGATGCAGTTGCACTTCCACCCGTGTTGTTTGCATACACGGTGTAGGTAGTGGAGGAAGTGATTGCAGTCGGCGTCCCTGAGATTTCACCGTTCGAAGTTGAGAACGTAAGACCGGCTGGAAGTGTTGGCGTGATTGCCCATGAGGTAACTGTACCACCCAATGCGGATGGCGTTGCTGTTGTCATCGCTGTTCCCTTCGTGAGTGTGAATGGGCTTCCACTGTATGCTACGGAATATGGTGATAGATCGTTGACTTGGATGGTAACGGTTGCTGTACCGCTGCCTCCTGCGTTCGTTGCGGTGATTGTGTAGTTTGCAGATGATGAAACCGCTGTTGGCGTTCCTGAGATCGAACCGTTCGCTGTCGAGAAAGTCAGCCCTGCTGGGAGTGCTGGTGAAATCGACCAGGAAGTTACATTTCCACCGCTTGCGGTTGGATTTGCTGTTGTCATTGCAGTACCCTTGGTTAGAGTGAACGAACTTGGCGTGTAGGTAATCGATGGTGCAGCATCGTTGACCAAGATGGTGACGGTTGCTGTAGCACTACCACCAGAGTTGGTTGCTGTTACCGTGTAGGTCGTTGCATTGCTTACGACAGTCGGTGTACCTGAAATGGCTCCAGTTGAGGTTGAGAAGGACAGTCCTGCTGGCAGTGTTCCAGTGAGCGACCATGATACAACAGCGCCACCGAGTGAAGTTGGCATTGCAGTGGTCATGGCAGAATCCTTTGTCAATGTGAGGAAACTTGGGCTGTACGAAACCGAAGATGGGGCGATGTCGTTGACGACGATTGTCACTGTTGCAGTACCACTACCACCAGCGTTTGTTGCTGTAATTGTGTAAGAGGTTGACGATGAAATCGCGGTTGGAGTTCCCGATATTGATCCGTTCGCTGTNGAGAAGGAAAGACCAGCTGGCAACGAAGGCGAAATCGACCACGTTGAGACTGGGCCACCAGTTGCAGTTGGAATGACTGTGGTCATGGCAGTACCTTTCACCAACGTGTGAGAACTTGGGTTGTACGCAATCGAGGATGGTGGTGCCATGTTCACTTGGATGGTTACAACTGCTGTAGCACTTCCACCAGTGTTGGTTGCCGTAATCGTGTAGGTTGCAGATGAAGTAATCGCTGTAGGTGTTCCACTGATCGCACCGGTCGTGTTGTCCAACGATAGACCGGATGGGAGTGATGGAGAGACAGACCACGATGTAGGCGCACCGCCGCTCGATGTCGGCGTAGCCGTTGTCATGGCAGTTCCATTGGTCAATGTAAACGAGTTCGGGGAATAGGTGATCGACGATGGTGCAACATCGTTCACTTGGATTGTAACGGTTGCTGTGCCGCTTCCACCAGGGTTGGTTGCTGTTACCGTGTAAGATGTGGATGAGGAAACCTCGGTCGGTGTTCCCCAAATCGTACCGTTGCTTGTTTCAAAGGTTAGACCTGTTGGGAGTGATGGTGAAATCGACCATGAGGTTACTGAGCCACCAGTGTTGGTTGCTGTTGCTGTTGTCATCGCCGTACCGTTTGTTAGCGTGAACGAACTTGGCGAGTAGGTAATCGACGGTGCAGCATCGTTGACCAGAATGGTTACGGTTGCTGTTGCACTACCACCGCTGTTGTTCGCTGTGATCGTGTACGTTGCAGACGAAGACGCTGCTGTTGGTGTTCCTGAAATTGCACCAGTTGTACTTGACAATGCAAGACCGGNTGGGAGCGATGGAGAAACCGACCACGATGTGGGCGTACCGCCGCTCGTTGTTGGCGTAACGGTCGTCATCGTTGTGCCCTTTGTTAGGGTAAGAGAACTCGGAGAGTACGTGATCGTCGAAGGAGCGATATCGTTGACTTGGATGGTGAGCGTTGCTGTGCTGCTTCCACCTGCGTTCGTTGCTGTAACTGTGTAAGTAGCCGAGGAGGTAACAGCGGTTGGTGTTCCACTGATTGTACCATTCGCTGTGTTCAGGGACAAGCCTGCAGGGAGCGATGGAGAAACCGACCAAGATGCAATTGTTCCACCGCTCGCAGATGGCGTGACGTCGGTCATTGCAGTTCCCTTTGTCAGGGTGAATGAACTTGGCGTGTAGGNAATCGACGATGGAGGAGCCATGTTGACTTGTACAGTCAGCGTTGCTGTAGCGCTTCCACCGGTGTTGGTTGCTGTAACGGTGTAGGTTCCAGAGGAAGTGATCGCTGTTGGTGTTCCACTAATTGCTCCTGTTGTGTTGTTGAAGCTTAGCCCTGCTGGAAGCGATGGTGAAATCGACCAATTTGTGACTGCTCCGCCACTCGAGGTTGGCTCAACTGTCGACATGGTTGTTCCGTTGATCAATGTAAGCGAACTCGACGGATATGTTACCGCAGATGGTGCGATATCGTTGACGGCAATGGTCAGGCTTGCAGTATCTGTGCCACCTGTGTTGGTCGCCGTAATCGTGTACGATGCAGAGGAGGTGATCGCTGTTGGAGTACCTGAAATTGCACCTGTTGAAGTATCCAGAGACAAGCCAGCAGGAAGTGACGGAGATACAGCGTAGGATACGACGGCACCGCCGGTTGAAGTGACTGTTGCATTTGTCATTGCTGTTCCCTTGGTCAATGTGAGCGTGCTCGGACTGTAGGCGATGGAAGGGGCAATGTCGTTGACGACGATGGTGACGGTTGCAGTATCGTTACCACCAGTGTTGGTTGCNGTGATGGTGTAGGTTGCGCTCGAAGTCACTGCCGTTGGCGTTCCACTGATTGCACCAGTGGTGGAATCAAGAGAGAGACCCGCTGGTAAGGATGGTGAGACAGACCAACCGGTGATCGTACCACCGTTTGCTGTTGGCGTCACAGTCGTCATCTGCGTTCCCTTGGTCAAGGTGAACGAGTTCGGACTGTAATCCAAGTCTGAAGGAATCACATCGTTGACAACGATGGTAATACTTGCAGTGTCGCTACCGCCCGTGTTGCTCGCTGTAATTGTGTACGCTGCAGATGAGNCGACAGCCGTTGGGTTTCCACTGATTGCACCCGTTGAGGAATCAAGGGAGAGTCCTGCTGGGAGCGACGGGGAAACGGACCAAGAGGTGATTGCTCCACCGCTCGTGGTTGGCGTCAATGTTGTCATTGCTGTTCCCTTTTCCAGAGTGAGCGAAGTCGAACTGTAGGTAATCGATGGTGGAACATCGTTGACAACGATGGTCAATGATGCAGTATCTGTACCACCAGTGTTGGTTGCTGTTACTGTGTAAGATGCGGAAGAAGTGATCGCTGTTGGCGTACCAGAAATCAGACCGGTCGAAGTATCAAGGGTCAAGCCAGCTGGGAGCGATGGTGAGACAGACCAGGATGTGACCGTACCACCAGTCGATGTTGGTGTTTGATTGGTCATGGCTGTTCCCTTTTCGAGNGTGAGNGAAGTNGTTCCGTAGGTGATCGATGGAGCAACATCGTTGACGACGATGGTCACCGTTGCAGTATCGCTACCACCGGTGTTGTTCGCTGTGATTGTGTAGGTTGCTGAAGAGGTGATTGCTGTTGGTGTTCCGCTGATTGTACCGTTCGCTGTGTTCAGGGACAAGCCTGCTGGAAGTGATGGAGATACNGAATACGAGGTGACAGTACCGCCGGTTGATGTTGGNGAGATGGCCGTCATGGCAGTTCCCATTTCCAACGTGAGATCATTCGAACTGTAGGTAATCGAAGGTGTAACATCGTTGACAACAATGGTCACGCTAGCAGTGTCTGTACCGCCCGTGTTGGTTGCAGTAATCGTGTAACTTGCAGAGGAAGTAACCGCTGTTGGTGTTCCACTAATGGCACCTGTTGATGTATCGAGCGCCAATCCTGCTGGAAGTGACGGAGATACTGAGTACGATACAACTGCGCCGCCGGTCGAAGTGACTGTTGCGGTCGTCATGGCCGTTCCCTTTGTGAGCGTGTACGAGGTCGTGCTGTAGGAGATCGCAGGTGCAATGTCGTTAACGACAATGGTTACGGTTGCAGTATCGTTACCACCGCTGTTGGTTGCTGTGATGGTGTAGGTCGCAGAGGATGTGACTGCGGTAGGCGTTCCACTGATTGCACCAGTGGTGGAATCGAGAGAGAGACCTGCTGGGAGCGAAGGAGAAACGGACCACGAGGTGATTGTACCACCGTTTGCAGTTGGCGTCACGGTCGTCATTTGCGTTCCCTTGGTTAGGGTGAACGTGTTTGGACTGTAGTCCAAGTCTGAAGGAATAACATCGTTGACAACAATGGTCACGCTTGCAGTATCAGTACCGCCCGTATTGGTTGCTGTAATTGTGTACGTTGCAGAAGAGGTTACTGCGGTAGGCGTTCCACTAAGCACACCAGATGAAGAAAGCGAGAGACCTGCTGGAAGTGACGGAGATACAGACCATGTGACAACTGTTCCACCGACAGAAATAGCCGGTGTGGCAGTCATGGCTGTTCCCTTGGTCAATGTGAACGAAGTTGTGCTGTACGAAATGTTCGGGGCGATATCGTTGACAACGATGGTGATCGTTGCATTGTCGCTACCACCAGTGTTGGTTGCTGTGATGGTGTAGTTTGCAGAAGATGTAACTGCTGAAGGCGTTCCACTGATTGCACCGGTTGAGGAATCAAGAGAGAGACCTGCTGGGAGCGAGGGTGATACAGACCATGACGTGATTGTACCGCCACCAACTGTTGGTGTCTGAGTCGTCATTGGACTGTTTCGAGTGAGCGTCAATGAGGACGAGCCATACGAGATGGTCGGCGCCTCATCGTTGACAACAATGGTCACGCTTGTAGTATCTGTACCACCGGTGTTGGTTGCTGTAATGGTGTAGGATGCGGAAGATGTGACAGCTGTTGGCGTTCCACTGATGGCACCTGTTGAGGTATCAAGCGACAAGCCCGCTGGGAGCGATGGGGAGACGGAGTACGAGACAACAGTACCGCCAGTCGATGTGACTGATGTGGTCGTCATTGCAGTTCCCTTGGTCAATGTGAACGAGTTTGTGCTGTACGAAATGACAGGTGCGATATCGTTGACAACGATGGTGATCGTTGCATTGTCGCTGCCACCTGTGTTGGTTGCTGTAATCGTGTAAGAAGCAGATGAGGTGACTGCTGAAGGTGTTCCACTAATTGCACCGGTTGAGGAATCAAGAGACAATCCTGCTGGCAAGGATGGTGAAACAGACCAGGAGGTGATTGTACCGCCACCGACTGTTGGTGTTTCGGTTGTCATGGTCGTTCCCTTCTCCAGAGTGAGTGAGTTGGAACCGTACGAGATCGTAGGTGGTACATCGTTGACCACGATGGTCACGCTAGCAGTATCTGTACCGCCCGTGTTGGTAGCCGTAATTGTGTAGGAAGCACTCGATGTCACTGCAGTAGGTGTTCCGCTAATGGCACCTGTTGAGGTATCGAGCGACAAACCTGCTGGAAGTGATGGTGATACAGCGTAGGATACGACGGTACCACCGGTTGAGGTGACGGTTTCAGTCGTCATTGCTGTACCCTTTTCCAGAGTGAGCGAAGTCGAACTGTAGGTGATCGAAGGTGCAATATCGTTGACAACAATGGTCACACTTGCAGTATCTGTTCCACCAGTGTTGGTTGCTGTGATCGTGTATGATGCTGAGGATGTGACAGCAGTTGGTGTTCCGCTGATGCTACCGGTTGAAGTGTCAAGCGACAAGCCCGCTGGAAGCGATGGTGAGACGGAGTACGAGACGACAGTNCCGCCAGTCGAAGTGACTGTTGCGGTTGTCATTGCGGTTCCCTTTGTTAACGAGTACGAGGTCGTACCGTAGCTGATCGAAGGCGCGATATCGTTGACAACGATGGTCATGATTGCTGTATCTGTTCCACCCGTGTTGGTTGCGGTAATCGTATACGATGCCGAGGATGTGACAGCTGTTGGCGTTCCACTGATGCTACCGGTTGAAGTGTCGAGCGACAAGCCCGCTGGAAGCGATGGTGAGACGGAATACGAGACGACAGTCCCGCCAGTCGAAGTGACGGTTGCGGTCGTCATTGCGGTTCCCTTGGTTAACGTGTACGAGGTCGTACCGTAGCTGATCGAAGGCGCAATGTCATTGACAACAATGGTTACGCTTGCAGTGTCAGTACCACCAGTGTTGGTTGCTGTAATGGTATAGGAGGCGGAAGAAGTGACCGCTGTTGGCGTCCCACTGATGGTACCGTTTGAAGTGTCCAGCGACAAGCCCGCTGGAAGCGATGGAGATACGGAATACGAGATGATTTCACCACCGTTTGCAGTTGGTGATACGGACGTCATTTGCGTTCCCTTGGTTAACGTGAACGTGTTTGGACTGTAGGCCAGGTTCGAAGGGACAACATCGTTNACAACGATGGTCATACTTGCAGTATTGGTACCGCCCGTGTTGGTTGCTGTGATCGTGTAAGAAGCAGAGGATGTTACCGCCGTTGGCGTTCCACTGATCGCACCTGTTGAAGTGTCAAGCGACAAGCCTGCTGGGAGCGATGGAGATACGGAGTACGAAACGACTGTTCCACCAGTTGAGGTGACGGTTTCAGTTGTCATTGCTGTTCCATTTGTCAGTGTAAGCGAAGTCGAACCATAGCTAATGGAAGGGGCAATGTCGTTGACAATGATGGTCACACTTGCAGTGTCTGTTCCACCAGTGTTGGTTGCTGTAATTGTGTAGGAAGCAGAGGAGGTAACTGCCGTTGGCGTTCCACTAATCGCACCTGTTGAAGTGTCAAGCGACAAGCCTGCTGGGAGGGATGGAGATACGGAATACGAGACAACGGTACCGCCAGTCGAGGTGACTGTTGCAGTCGTCATGGCGGTTCCCTTTGTTAGCGTGTACGAGGTCGTACCGTAGCTGATCGAAGGTGCAATATCGTTGACGGTGATCGTCACGCTTGCAGTGTCAGTACCACCCGTGTTGGTAGCAGTAATCGTGTATGAAGCAGAGGATGTGACCGCAGTTGGCGTTCCACTGAGCGTACCTGTCGATGTATCGAGTGATAGTCCGGCAGGGAGGGATGGAGAGACCGAGTACGAAACGACTGTACCGCCGGTTGATGTTACGGAAGTCGTCGTCATGGCGGTTCCCTTGGTCAAGGTGAAGGAGTTCGTGCTGTACGTAATCGACGGAGCAATATCGTTGACGGTGATCGTCACGCTTGCAGTGTCAGTACCGCCCGTGTTGGTTGCAGTTATTGTATAGGAGGCGCTCGAGGTGACAGCTGTTGGTGTTCCACTGATGGCACCTGTTGAAGTGTCGAGCGACAAGCCTGCTGGGAGTGATGGGGAGACCGAGTACGAGACGACTGTACCGCCGCTTGATGTTACGGAAGTCGTCGTCATGGCGGTTCCCTTGGTCAATGTGAAGGAGTTCGTACTGTACGTAATCGACGGAGCAATATCGTTGACNNNNATNGTCACGCTGGCAGTGTCAGTACCACCCGTGTTGGTAGCCGTAATCGTGTAGGAAGCAGAGGATGTGACCGCTGTTGGCGTTCCACTGAGCGTACCTGTTGATGTATCGAGTGATAGTCCAGCAGGGAGGGATGGAGAAACCGAGTACGAGACGACTGTACCGCCAGTTGATGTTACGGAAGTTGTCGTCATGGCGGTTCCCTTGGTGAGAGTAAACGAGGTTGTGCTGTAAGCGATTGACGGGGCGATGTCGTTGACGACAATCGTCACGCTTGCAGTATCTGTACCACCCGTGTTGGTTGCTGTGATCGTGTAAGAGGCAGAGGATGTTACCGCAGTTGGTGTTCCACTGATTGCACCAGTGGAGGTGTCAAGAGACAATCCAGCAGGGAGCGATGGAGAAACCGAATACGAGACGATTGTTCCACCGTTTGCAGTTGGCGTCACGGTCGTCATTTGAGTTCCTTTGGTCAGTGTAAACGTGTTTGGACTGTAGTCCAGATCCGTAGGCGCAGCGTCGTTGACGACAATCGTGAGAGCCACAGTATCGGTACCGCCCGTATTCGTCGCTGAAACGGTGTAGGATGCAGTTGAGGTAATTGCTGTTGGCGTTCCCCAAATCGTACCGTTACTCGTTTCGAACGTCAATCCTGTTGGAAGTGATGGAGAAATCGACCAAGTGACGACTGCTCCGCCAGTGACTGTTGGGGTCGACGATGTCATCGCAACGTCTTTTGTTAGAGAATAAGATGTCTGGGAATAACTGATGTTTGGTACTGCGTCGTTGACGACGATTGTGATTGTTGTCGTATCGCTTCCACCACTGTTGGTCGCCGTAATTGTATATACTGCAGAGCTGGTGATTGCAGTTGGCGTTCCGCTGATGTCACCCGTGGATGTGTTGAGGGAAACTCCAGCCGGAAGGGATGGAGAGACCGACCAAGAAACAACTTGCCCTGTACCGTAAAGCGTTGGACTTGCTGTCGACATTGCAGAGCCTTTGGTTAATGTATACGAACTCGGAGAATATCCGATAAGAGGCTGGACATCGTTGACGACAATCGTTACCGATGCTGTGTCGGTACCACCTGTGTTGGTTGCCGTTACGGTATACGATGCAGAGGATGTGACAGTAGTTGGGGTTCCTGAGATTGCACCTGTTGTACTGGACAGGGTAAGTCCTGCTGGAAGCGAAGGAGATACGGACCAGGAAGTGACTGCTCCGCCGCTCGAAGTAGGTGAAACCGTGGTCATTGCAGTTCCCTTTGTCAGTGCAGGAATTGTGGAATAACTGATGATTGGGGCAACGTCATTGACTTGAATCGTGATTGTTGTTGAAACGCTACCGCCTGTATTTGTACCAGTGATTGTATAAGTTGCTTGAGGCGTGACAGCAGTTGGCGTTCCACTGAGCGCACCATCGGAAGAGGCGATAGACAGCCCAGCTGGAAGCGAAGGAGACACGGACCAAGTGGTGACAGTCCCCCCGGTCGTGGTTGGGGTTGTTGTGTTCATCGTCGTGCCTTTGGTTAACGTGAAGGAACTTGGATTGTACGTAATCGACGTTGGAGCAACGTCATTAACGACGATTGTAAGAGTTGCTGTATCCGTACCTGCGGTGTTGGTTGCGGTGACAGTGTATGAGGATGATGAAGCAACTGCGGTTGGCGTTCCACTGATGGTTCCATTTCCAGTGTTCAAAGACAAACCTGAGGGAAGCGAAGGAGAGATTGAGTAGGAATCAACTGTGCCTGCGTAGATTGTTGGCGATACTGCTGTCATTGCAGTGCCAACAGACAGCGTAAATGTGTTCGGAGAGTAAACGATAACTGGCAACGGTTCGTTGACTGTGATGGTAACAACTGCAGTGTCGTAACCATTCGAGTTACTTGCGTTGACCGTGTAAGCTGCTTGCGAAGAGAGAGCGGTTGGCGTTCCAGAAATAGCCCCTGTTGATGATGAGAGTGAGAGGCCAGCCGGGAGGGATGGAGAGATCGACCAAGACGTCACGGTGCCAGTTACGGATGGGGTGACCGTGTTCATTGCCGTACCCTGCGTCAACGAAAACGTGTTCGGTGAATACGAAATTGACGGCGCAGACCGGCCCGATGTCGTCATCGGTGATGGAGGAAGAGATGCAAGTGAGGTCGGAGTTTCTTCTTCACCGAACCAATTGATGGGGTTCATCATTGCAAAATCCCATTCAAATGAATCGTATGAAATCATGACGCTGAGTCCGCTTCCCTCGTCTTCATCCAGAGCAGATGATGGAGGCGTTTGAACAATGGCCGCTGAGAGCGACATTGTGATCATTAACATTACCAAAAACAACGATTTGAACATCATTGATTGAGAACTTCGGTATAGTACAGACTGGGCCATGATTGGNCTCGGACGGTTCTTATAGTTAACTAATACCCTCTTATCACAGGTTTTGGCTGGCAAATGAGGTTTTTCGTTACGGCTCGAAAGGAAGAAAANTCTCACTATAAAATTATCAATAAATTGTGATAAAATTCGTTCTAAACCCCGTCTTAATTCTGTTTCGAATGAAGTTCACGTGCCTGTTTTGCCCATTCATCTCGCTTCACACGACCAGGGAAAAACTCGATTGCAACATTGACCTCTTCTTCAATTGCGGAGGTCATGTTTCCAACCTGTTCAAAGGTGTAGATTCCAAGTGCAAACAGCTTTTCCGCAATAAACGGCCCAATACCCTTGATTTTCTGAAGATCATCCGCATCTGAAACGCTCGCAACACCAAGAACAGCGAAGTCAATGCCTTCTGCCTTCTGCGCAACACGCTCAAGTTCTTCGGCTTGCTTCAAGGCTTTCTCGTCGAGTTTCGCGTCCATACCGAGCAAAATCTTGGCTTGAGCGACCCATTGGTCGCGCTTGACACGACCGGGGAAGAACTCGATGGCTTCATTGACCTGTGTCTCAAGTTTCGCCGTCATATTCGCAAGTTGTCGATATGTGGTAATGCCGAGCGCATTCAACTTCTCTTCAATGAACGGTCCAATGCCTTTGATGACTTGCAGGTCATCTTTGACCATCAGAACAGCCTTTGCAGCGAAGACACGCGTAACACCACTAACACCGGTCAGGGTGTTTCCATCCTTACCGGTCCATGCGATGACGTTCGTGCCCTTGGCATCGTTGATCTCAGCCGAACCGCTTTCTGCAAAGTCCTTGGCATTGGCCACTTCAAGTGTCGTTGCACCCTTCTTGACTTCGCTCTTCAA
This sequence comes from Methanobacteriota archaeon, assembly GCA_002710205.1. Taxonomy (GTDB): domain Archaea; phylum Thermoplasmatota; class Poseidoniia; order Poseidoniales; family Poseidoniaceae; genus MGIIa-K1. The sequence goes on from PAJN01000012.1 coordinate 16,726, forward strand.
TTCAGAAGAGGAGGCCTCTCCAATGACCTTGAAATCGATGGTCTTGGCACGTTGCTTCACACGTTGAAGTTCCTCCTGCTTCTTTGCTTCCTTCGTAGCAGCAGGCTTCTTCTCAGCCTTCTTCTTCGCAGCAGCTTCAGCCTTTGCTTTCTCTTCTGCTTCCTTAGCAACCTTTTCTTCAGCAGCCTTGGCTTCGGCTTTGGCCTTTTTCTTGGCCTCTTCCTCTTCCTTCGCCTTCTTGGCAGCGGCAGCGGCAGCGNCCTTTTCTTCTGCTTCCTTAGCAGCCTGTTCTTCAGCAGCCTTGGCTTCGGCTTCGGCCTTCTTCTTGGCCTCTTCCTCTTCCTTCACCTTCTTGGCAGCGGCAGCGNCAGCGGCCTTTTCTTCCGCTTCCTTAGCAGCCTTCGCATCAGCCTCAGCNTTTGCTTTCTCTTCAGCTTCCTTAGCAGCCTTTGCTTCAGCAGCGGCCTTTTCTTCCGCTTCCTTGGCAGCCTGTTCTTCGGCTTCTTTGAGCGCCTTCTTGTTGAGTTCGGCTTCCATTCCGAGGAGAACCTTCGCTTGAGCAACCCATTGGTCGCGCTTGACGCGGCCAGGGAAGAATTCAATCGCTTCATTGACTTGCTCTTCGAGTTTGTCGTTCATGTTCGCAAGTTGTTGATAGGTCGTGATTCCAAGAGCGTTGAGTTTCTCTTCCAAGAACGGCCCTACACCCTTGATGACTTGCAAGTCATCCTTGACCAAAACAATCGATGATGCTGCAAAGATGCGAGAAACGCCACTAACGCCAGTTAGAACGTTGCCTTCCTTTCCTGTCCATGCGATGATCGTGCTTCCATCAGCGTCGCTAATTTCTGCCGAACCGCTTTCTGCAAAGTCGGAAGCATCTGCCAGTTCAAGCGAGTCTGCATCCTTCTTGACCTTGCCTTTCAGTTTCGTTGAAGTTGCTTCTCCGATGACATTGAAGTCAATCGTCTTGGCTCGTTCCTTAACGCGTTGAAGTTCTTCTTCCTTCTTCGCTTCCTTGGTTGTTGCTGGCTTCTTTGCAGCCTTTTCCTCAGCCTTCGCCTTCTTTTCTGCCTCTTTAGCAGCCTTCTCTTCAGCGGCCTCGGCCTCGGCCTCAGCCTTGGCGTTCTCTTCCGCTTCTTTGGCTTCGGCTTCTGCCTTGGCCTTTTCTTCGGCTTCCTTGGCTTCTTTTTCGGCCTTATCAGCAGCTTCTCGCTCCTTACGAATCTTGTTCATCTTGCGCTTGTCTTCCTTGACTTCAACCGTCCAGGAGAGATAGACCGATGCCTTTCCAAGTTTGAGTAGACCTTCGTAGGTGTCACCTGGGTACGTTGGGTCATCGCTGTCATCGAAGACGAAGCGAAGACGCAAACGCCCTTCTTCATCAGCGTCAAGATTGAAACCAGGCTCTTCTGTGGAACCATCAACCTCGACCATGCGGAATCGCTTGTCGTTGGTCGATTCAGCCAAGTCGAGCAAGTTGACTCGAATCTCTGGCGACATGTTGACGATGCTGAGGGTTTCCTTGGCTTCAACCGTGCTTCCTGCCTTCAATGCCTTGACAGGCTTGAGAACAAACGGATCAGCCTTGGTACCTTCTCCTGACAGGAACGCTGGATCAGAGGTTGTGTTCTCTGGCTCAGGTCCCATCAAGACAACCTTGTCTTTGAAGAGGAGTCCCATCAAGAGCAACGCCAACAACAAGAGCAGACAGAACGGTAAGCACCACAACAGCATTCCACCGTCATCATCACCCGCATCAGGCGCATACTTTCCAACAATACAATTGCCTTCCTCATCAATATCAGGAACGCTGGTTTGATCCAACGGATCGCTACCACACTTCGCTTCAATCACGTCAGAATGGCCATCGTTGTCATCGTCCGGGTCCGTTTCAAGACCAGTGACTGACGGTTCGTCTGGCAAGTTATCACCATCCGTATCGTTGAGTACCGCCAATGCGAATGTGAAACTCTTGTTCACCCGACCGTTATCGGCAGTCACCGTGTAGTTGGTCATCGGCGATGATTCCGTTGGGATCCCTGTGATGTATCCTGTTTCACCCGATCGTGCAATCTGTGTACCACTGAATTCAAGACCTGCTGGGAGGGCTGGGGTTATCGACCATGTTCCCTGCTCCATACCGGTTAGGTTTGGCATCAGCATGAAGTCGGATTGGTTAACATAGGTTTCAAACACGTTTGCTTCAATCCAATCTGTACCGTTGTGGATGGTGTAATGCAGCGTTTGCGTGTCCAAAACATCGCAGATACCATCATCATCACCGTCGAACGGTGTGCTCATGTCATCCTTCGAATCGGTTCCACAGGCAGCCTCGTCCTCATCGGACCATTGATCGTTGTCGTCATCGGTATCGAGTACCAAGTCGGTGGTTACACCGTCAACAATATCGTCAGGATCGCCATCGCCATCGGTATCCAACCAAGCAGCTGGATCGTCTGGGAAGGCATCAGGTCCTGCAACACAGATGCCAGCAGGGAGAGCAGGTGCGGACGGCCCATCACAGACGCCATCACCATCGGTGTCGGCGTTCATGTAGTATGTGAGTGAACCTTCAGCCATTTCCGTCTCGTTCGACAAACCATCACCGTCGACATCAGGGTCTTCTGCATCACAGATTCCATCACCGTCCAAGTCGTTGGTCGGTGTTGACGTTGCATCGAGTGGGTCGGAGAGGCAGTTGATTTCGGATACATCGCTGTATCCATCGTTATCATCGTCCGTATCTGCAACCAAGTTACCGATGTAATCCTCAGGCAGATCGTTTGGTAGACCATCGCCATCCGTATCCATCGGCATGTTCGGGTCGTGAGGGAATGGATCCGGTCCTGCAGCACAAATCATCTCAGTTTCATTGAAGACTGCAAATGGCCCGTCACAGAAGCCATCACCATCGGTATCAGGGTTCCATGGGTCAGTTCCCATATCGCTCGAATCGTTGTAAACGCCTGTATCGGTCTCGTTGGCATTTGGAATACCGTCATCGTCCCAATCAAGATCGAGAACGTCACAAACGCCATCACCGTTCAAATCGAGTGGCATATCGCTTGCATTGACTGGGTCAGAGCCACAGTTGACTTCGTCGATATCAGTCCATCCGTCGTTGTCATCGTCCGTGTCTTCTTCCAATGGAGGAACACTTGTCGATGGAGGATAGAGGTCGTTTGGATAACCATCACCATCAGTATCTTCCCAAGCAGATGGGTCGAGTGGGAACATGTCTGGTCCAGCAGTACAGTTGCTTGTTACTGGAGATTCAGGACCATCACAGATTCCGTCACCATCGGTATCAGGGTTAGTTGGTGAACTGCCCGGAGGCACACCAAGTTCGCCCGTTTCGTTGACGTTGTCAATTCCATCACCGTCTTTGTCATCGTCTGCATCGTCACAGATGGTGTCACCGTCCATGTCGGCAGGGATGCTGTTGGCATCAAGTGAATCCGAACCACATGCATCTTCAGAAACGTCGGGATATCCATCGTTGTCATCATCATCGTCAGCGTATGGTGGCCCGGTCCAACCAGAATCATCGTCTGGTAGTCCATCACCATCGGTATCGACTGGCATATTC
>PAJN01000013.1 GCA_002710205.1 Methanobacteriota archaeon
ATCGTAGACTGGCTCGTCATAGCTATGAACGAAGGGACGTTTCGTATTCCTACTTCTACCTACATAAGGCGATAAGGTTACAGTTTCTGATTGACATTGAACTCCATTGGTAAAAGCAGAGTTAATAAAATTTCCAGTCAACACTTGATATGCATTCACAGTCGCTTGACCACTGCTATTAGCGACCGGATTGGAGGTGGCCGATACACCACCAACGTCGCTTGCTATGACACTATATGGAGTTAATAAGGATAAGCCAAGAACCTTTGCGATTACTGGGAAAACACGCTTGAACTTGTAATCGTAGTTTCGATTTCTGACGTGCGAGTTATGGTTGTACGATTTCGAAGTCCCGGTCCTTGGTAACTCGAAGTGTATTGGAAGGCTCCTCCATCTGTTACTAGAGAAAAATCGGGAGAGGTATTCATATCCAAACCTGTCCATGTACTCGTACCACCGTTCAGTGTCGTATGTCTGATTTCAGTATGAGACGTTGGATTTATAACACCTGTCGATGGCTTAATGCCTGTGCCAGACACCGAATGAACCCAGCCTGTATTGAAATCTTCTGATACTATAACCTCCGAAATCACCTGCCGTTGGGTGGTAGTGCTGTCTAATTTTCCAGAAGAGAAATTTGGCGAAATAGGGACTGCATGACTAGCATTAGGCCAGCTTAGTACGACTACTAATAGACCTAATATTCGTCTCATATTCTTAGCGATTAATTTCAAGAGTAGACGTAAACTGTCCGATGCTGGTCGTGCCCGAATTTCCAGCCGAGATGGTCAATGTGCCCCCACCAACACTGGTCAAAGTCGCTCCAAGACTGCCTTTTGAGCCCCCAGCAAAACTGGTCACTTGTCCGTAAGCTGGGAGTGAAGCTGCCTGCCCAGAGGTTGCGTTTACCGCTACACCTGCTGCCAGAGTAGATATCGGATCCCCTTGAATCGCCGTATTTGTAAAGCTGAAATTTTGTCCGGCTGTATTAATTTCAAAATTTCCCGGCGTAACCGTAGCTGCTGCGGTGGCAGAACCACCAGTTAGTCCAGCAAAAGTATCATTATTTCCAGTACCCACCTTAACATTTATCCCACTGGCAGACACCGAACTCCCTATCCGTGTCGCCGTTGTACTCGCACCGTCTACGGTTAGTTGGACATTTGATTGAATTCTATGACTGACAGAAGCTCCTGCTGGTCCACATAGAGACAATACACCTATCAAAACAGCAAGCCGTTTCATCATTCCATTGGATTATTTACCTATATCGTAGGGAATTTTGAACTGCTAAAGATTTTTCTTTTTACCACTATGACCATGGGCTATACCTAACTCATGCATCTTGGCATGTTCATCAATCGGATCTTTCAATTCTTTCTTGCCAGATCCCAACGTGAAGTAGAGCCCATATATAACTAAGCCCAGTAATACTAGGCCAACAAAGGCGACGAAACCCTGATCAGGGGTGAGATGAAAATGCTCGATCATGGGCTGTTTCTCCCATGTCCCCGGCAAGCCATACACAGATGGCGTTGAAAGAAAAATCATAAATATGCCTTAGAAATGTTTGTTGCAAAACCGATTACTGTTGTTGCTGCTGCTATAACTGCTGCTGCTCCAATAACCCACTTCTCTACTACCTTTAATCGCTCTCTAAGATCAGCCTGCTTCTCTTCCAGACGTTCTATCTTGAGTTGCATCACTGTAATCTTGATCTCTTGTGAAGCATCAAGATTCAACCCTGAATCAGACATTACTATCTTTAGTAGGCTTATCTGATTTTACGAGTTCTCCACCAACGATGTGGATTGGTGTTTGCACTCGAATTACTTGCTCATTACTCTTTTGCATAGCGAGAATTTTTAAGAGCTTTTCTTCTGTTAAACCACCACCATTGCCATTACTCTTCTTTTGTGTAGCCGTAGCAATTCCCATTGCCGAAAGCAAACTTCCGAGCAAGCTGGCAGGAAAAGTCGGATCGATATTTCCTTGCTCTGGAATTGGAATTTCAATCTGACCATTTGTCGTTCCTATCGTAATTTTCTCTGGCAATCGAACGTATGAAAGGGTCAACATTGTCAACGACCACCCAAGTACAATGCACTTCAGAGAAGCTGCCAAAAGGTCATGCCATAGAGGCTCGTCGTCGTCTTCCTGTCTTTGCTTCTTAGCTTTAGCAGCTTCTGCTTTTTTCTTTTCTTCTTTCGAAAGTTCTTTCTTTTCTTCTACTTCGGCCATTTTCAATATGCAAGATACTTATATATTAAGAAGGTTGCATAAAGCAAGATAAGACATACACTAACTAAACAAGTCGTTAGTGGTCACCAAGAGTCAAATGGAAGCTTGGATCTCAAATACTCAAATGTGCAGTTATCTAGGAGTTCATAGAAACACTCTCTATAAGTTGAGACAGAAGGATTACTTCAGAAAGGGTATTCATTACAGATTTAAGGATCCATTAAACGAAAGAAGCGGCAAAGTCTGGAAGAGGAGTGCTGTTGATCAACTTCTTTCTTCTCCAGACCATGTCCTCAGAAGAAGGATTAAGAAAGCATGACCAGCTCCAACTTTCAGGATCACGAGCCCAAGAAGCAGTTTTCTAAATCAGGCATTCCTCTTCACATGCTCGATGACATTCAGTACATGGAGTTCGCTATGGAATTCCCANAAGAAATTATTAATCTCGACGAACATGACACTCAAACAAATTAAATTTCGAATTCAACCAGACGGAACTATCAAGACTGAGGTTCTTGGGGCTATGGGCAACGAATGTCTGAAGACAACAGAACCAATCGAACGAAGCCTTGGTGTAGTAATGGATCGGAAATTTTTAGCTTCTTTCTTTGTTACCGAGCCAACTGTTCAAGAAAAAAGGATTCAACTTTTAGAAGATGAAGATTGGAGAGGTTGCTGCGAAGGTTTTGGCTGTGCTCTTTAAGGAGCAAATGGATGCTTCCAGTTTTCGATAAATTGATCTTCTAGTTTTTCGTTGTCAGCCCATAAAAGATATTTGTCCTTGTGAACTCCGACCCCATGCCCCATCGCTGCGGCACATTGTTCTATCGGAATATTAGAAAAGGCTGGCTCAGAGTGCATAGTCACAGCCCACGTATGGCGTAAATCATATGGTTTGGCCTCGATAAGTCGATCCAATCCATCAGTTGTTTTTGCTAAAAGCGGAGGCATACAAGTATTTCTTAGCTTTGTGGTCCTGACTGCGTTGGTATGAAAACTAACTCCCAAAGTATTTCTCGTAATGTATTCTCCAAGCTGAGAATTATTCTGACCAATTCCATTGTCATAAGCTGCTTTATCTTCTACTTGATAAGTCACCCCATCCTGTGTCGCACTCGTAATCTTCGGTCTACATTTGCTTCTTAAATGCTTCTGATGTTTCTGGAAATCACGCATTAAATCGTATTTCTTATCCCAATCTGCAAATGCAGGCCATACCTTATGGTCTTCTGGTGATTTGGTTAATCGTCCGGGGATAAGAAGAAATAGATTTTTAAGTGGCTTGGCATACCAAAGCTCATGGTTGCGTAATCCATAATTCATCATCATGGCTAAACACCAGCACTGCCATGGAAATTCATCGATATTGGCATCGAGATAATCTTCCATTTGTTCCTTAGAAACAATTGCTCTAGGTGGATGCAATTCTTTCTTCTTCTTCTTTGCTGTACCCATCTTGCGGTACTCGTTATGCATTCCTCTTTGCGTTATGTATTCATCTTCAGTAAACCAAGAAGGATATTTTCCTTCGTCTTTTCGAATATAAATTTGTACTTGTTTTAAAAAATCTAATCTTTTCTGAAATGGTTTTGATCCACATGTTTTTTCCCATAACCATTTATGGATCGCTTTAGATGTTCTTTTAATTTCGTTTCTTTTTAAATTTCTCCAGAGACTGAAATACTCAATATTTGTTGATTCCTTGTTTTTACTTTTTAAAAAATTAGTAAAGTCAGCTTCGTTGGATTTCCAGTATGAATCTTTCTCTACTATTTGTTGTTTATCTGACCAATTATTGTCCTTCGTTTCTTGGACCATAGTCCAAGCCGTTTGACAATTAGTAACGTCATCTTTCCGCAGGGGCTTGAGTGTAATCCTTTCTTCACCTTCGAAAGAATCCCTGACGTAAATATATGGGCTATTGCTCCTCTTGAATAACTTCCAACGATAGGAGAAATCTTTCTGGAAATTAAGGAAAGTGTCGAGCGAATCGGTCACTGTACAAAATTCCTACCCGAAAAAGTGTACATTTCCGGTCTCAAAAAGTGTACATTTGAGCAAAGTGTACAAGAAAAGTGTACATAGAAATGTGCGATTTTGTTCTTAGATATGCTCGGATATTCATCGCTCATAGTGCTCTTCTGGTCGCTGAGAACCCTTTATAGCACTAAAAAAGCCCAGTATCAACCGGGCTTAATGTTATTGGTGGCGGGGGTAAGATTTGAACTTACGACCTTCGGGTTATGAGCCCCTAGAGCAAGCCCCAAATCCCTTGGTATCACTGGGCTGCATTTTGGGACTGTACAAGGCAAAGTGTACAAAGTGTCCATAGAAAATTTAGTACGACCCGAAGACTGGCTGTAATGTACCACGGTCATCATCATCGTCATCATCATCATTAAACGGCAATTCACCGAGCATGAGAATGCTCACGATAAAGACAGAGATGACAGGTATAAATGGAAATAAAAAGGCTAATTGAATTACATTCGGGTCTGCTAGTTCATTCATTGAGTAAATAAGCGTTGGATAATTTTTTCTGAGCTTTTTGCTCTTTCTTTAATAGTTTTTTGGCTTCTTTCCTAGAAGTACAGATTGCGGCTTTGGCAGCTATCTTTAATAATTTCCGATGTTGTTTTTCGATGATTTTTAACTCATAGCTTGGGCTATTAATTCAGCAGCACGTCTTTCCTGTGCGTCATCAACTGCCTCTTCTAGTAAATATCCCGTACTAGCTCCCGTAATTAGAGGTATCAATAAGCTGGCATATTTCCCAGCCATTCTTGTTCTACCTAACGAGACTGGAGTTGGTGTGGAAGTGATTTGTTGAAGACGAGTTTTGACAGCAGGGATATGTTGTTCAGATGAATAAATACCGGGAATTAAAGGTTGAACTCTTCTTTCGGCAAGAGAAACTGATGGACCTGTCTCTTGAACATATAGTCCAAGCTTTTTCATATCATCTATTGATATGTATTTATCAGCGGATGGATCAAGTGGACTTCTTAGTGAATCTAATAATGCGGCCTGATTGATACCACCTAATTCAAGTTGTCTTGGTTTCTCTGACTCAATCTGACGAGTCGTCAAAATCAAGTCCTTTATAAATTTATCTGCTTGAGCTTTGCGAAGTGCTTCACTGCGTGGAACTCTTGCTTCAAACTCTTCCTGATTGAATGCCATTAAAGAAGACCTACAGCTAAGGGAGCTTCGGCTTTGAATTTCTCTTCGTTACGCCTAAGAATTTCTCTGATATCCATCAGGTCTAATTCCGATGGTTTTGTAAAGCCATCTTGTCTAATGGTGCTTTTATCAAAGATCTCATTTTTAATACCACCTGTTTCAGCCTGTTCAAAAGGATTGCTCAGGTCAAAACATTTAGGAGGATTTGATTGCAGGCAAATTTGATTTTGCTCTTGCAAGCCAAGTATTGATTGAATTTCTGGTCTACTTCCAGCAAAGAGCATTGGAATATTTATCAATCAGCACTTATTCCCTATTGTAGATAATTTATTCTTCTAAAAGTTTATTCAATAGGGGTCTTAATTCGTGTTCTGGTGGGTAATGTCTCATTATCGCTCTAGCCTCTCTTCTTACTTCTCTGGGAATACGAGGTGTTTCCTTCGTATCTGTCAGCCTCCTTAAGAAGTCCCTGACTCCAATCAAAGATCTGATTTGAGCTTCTGGACTACTAATTCTTAGTTTCATCTTTAATCTCCACCTTTTTACTGTTGTCTCTGATCTCTAACCCATCCCTTACATTTTTAATGTGCCATTTATCAGCCATATCGCTGACAATCTCTCTACCTAATTCCAATGCAAGTTCATCTGATAAACCAGTGAATGTTGCATGAGGATGAGCATGAGGTAAATCGTGGCGACCAGAACGATCATATAAATAGTTCATGAACTCACTTCGGTTCTTCTGAAGCTTTACTGCTTTCTTGACTGATTCACGTTGTTCGATTGATGGCATGTGCGTAATCTTGCGTAATGCAAGCTTAGTCTTCTTTTTTATTCTCTGCAAGATCTCTTCTTCCCCAGAGGACTAACGACGATCTTCTGCCTTTTTCTACTGGTAGAACCTCATGTTGCATAGCAGAAGGAAAGACAATCATCCTTCCAAGTTTTTCTTCCATAGGACTGTTTATATGACCGAATTTCAATTCACCTCCTTCATATTTTTTTCTGTCTGATAAAACTACAGATGCCGAAATATCCCGATCAATTTCCAATCCACTATCTGCATGCTTTTTGTAAAACATTCCTTTGTCATATTCTGCGTACTGGATCGGCTCAATTATTGCCATTGGAAATTTAAAAAAGTCAGTAGCTATAAAAAAATACATTCGCACAACTTTTTCCATAATGCTTTTTATTTTCTTGTTTTTCACATTGCTTTGGATAAAGCAATTTTTAGATTGCCTTGAGTTGTGAATTTGAGCACCCTCGACTAATGATTCCTTACATTTACGATGTCCATAATTTCTAATATATTTACATTCCTCCCAACTCAACACGTCGTCGATGTAAGCGTAATCATGAATCATGATTTTCTTCCTTTGTTGGCTTATCTGCTTTTAATACCCAACCTTTGTGTTGTTTGAAATTACTTTCATCTGGTGATTCGTTGTTACGTTTAAAACAAATCTCTTCGTCTTCAAAGAATAAATTAAAACTAATAATAATCCTGTCCTCACCTGATTTATTTGGTATTGTTCGATGTGGTAACCAAGCAGGGAATAGTAATACAGTCCCAGTTTCTGGTGCTATTTGATAAGTGGTGTAATACGGATTTAATGCTGGATTAGAACCTTGAGTCATTGTTTTGGTTATCCAACTAGGATCTTGCCAAACAATATCTCCACAATTCTTCTCAGCTTTAGCATAGAAAACTGCACTCCATCTGTAATTNGAATGGATATGCATCGGAATAAACGACTCTTCTGGATATAAAGTCGTCCACATATTGCTAATTCTCATGCTGTCTACAAACCCATACCAATCGTTTCCATTGAATGATCTAGTCGTACTCTTATCTACACTTGTAGCCAACATGTGTTTACAGATGTCTTCTAATTCTGTTTTAATGTCTTGCCACTCTTCTTCTCTGACAAGATTTCTTGAATAAAAAGAAGTGACACCATATTTATCAAAGTCTTTTTTATCTTCGCTTGTGGCACCCTTGCTCCACTTTTCGCCTACTAAGCCCTCTATCCCATTTGTTTGATCCCTAAATTTTAGTGCTAATTTTTCAGCTCTTTGAGCTATATCTGTCTTGGCATGACCAACAAAAATAGGCGTTGCAAAAATATCCCTTCTAAAAGGACCAATTCCTGTTTCGCCTTCAAAATACCTTATATCCAAAATGAATTCTCAATCTTACATAGTGTAAGAGAAAGAACTATCTATTGCGTTTATGCCTCGAAAGTACCTTTATTCTCAGCCGTAATTCCATCAGCCGCATTAAANGTTGGAGTTGGAATATCAACAACAACTTGAGAGACAATACCTGAATCTTTGTTGTAAGTGAANTCATGACACTGGTCTATAGCNTNCACTTCATTTACAACTTCACCGAAAACCATCTGTCCACGACCTGTTAGAGGTAGTGCAAGCTTTTCGTCGTTAGTGAATTCCAACACGTTACCGCTCGTGTCATAGCGAACCCATTGTGTCATAACTACCACTCTATAAGGATGTAACCGGGACCACCGTCACCGCCACTTCCATTGTAGGAANTTCCGTTGTAATGCCCTCCAGCACCTCCTCCGCCTGCACCTATTCCTCCGTGGCCTCCTATTCCTTTATTACAGCCGGCACCGCCACCTCCTAGTGCTCCGCCATTGCCACCATTACCTCCATAATTCATCTGATCACTATCATCGTAAATTGCTTGTTTTAACCTGTAAGACATTTGGGCAGGCACCCATTCCATCGTTTCATTCTTGTCTTTCCAAGGTGCGCTATTACTCGTAAGACCGGATGCACCTGAACCTCCAGCACCAGATCCCCCCGGACATGCTGTCGCATTCATAGAATTACCACTATCTTGTGCTTTAGATGGAACGCTTGCACCTCCTCCTGCTTGCAATCTCCCTAACACACCGTTAAACATATCACCTGAAGCTGCTGCTCCAACAACAGTAGACGTTTCACCTGCTGCCCATCCTTTTAAGCCACCTCCTCCAGAAGACGATGCAATACCAAATTTCTGTTCGTATGGACTCCACGAAGTAAGACTTGATCCAGCGCCGCCGCCGCCGCTTGCTCCTCCTGTCTCTTCTCCGTCACCAAAGCTAGCTCCACAACCTCTCTTCCAAGTAGCGCTACCACCCGGAAACATCTGATGAGGATTTGGATTGCCTGATGCGCTTGACATTCCTAGACCTTCACTTACCGAGTTGCCGCTTGCGTATTGATCGCTGTATCCACCTGCTGGGCAGGGTGAGTAAGACGCTGTTCCTCCTTCTATTTCATGACTGCCACTAGGAGGGTTGGAATCGTTATGAATTCCATCGCCACCAATAACATTAGAGCCACCAGTACCACCGCCAGCTCCAGACCAACTGTAATAAGAACTAGATGTTCGAGATCCTTGTGAATTTCCCCCTCTTCCTCCTATGCCGCCACCGCCAGCTCCAGTCCATGAATATCCGTATGAGCTGCCAGAATTACCGCCTCTATTACCATTAGTACCTTTGAATCCGCATGAACCGCCTCCACCACCAGCATAACCTTCTGGCCCCCAACCAATTGCATTCTGGTTTCCTTCGCCACCAGTTCCACCGTCTTGCTTATTATCTGACCCACTAACTAACCGACTTCCAGTTGTTGTGGAATTACTAGCTTGTCCTCTCGTTCCTCCAGAGCCTCCTTGTTGTTGTCCTCCACGACCATAATCAGCTTCTATATTGATTTCATTTTGGCTTAAAGCTCCTGAGCCATGGACATAACTACTAGTGCCATGGTATCCATCATTGCTACTACTACTTCCAAAATTTCTGCAATATCCAGCGCCTGATCTTCCGGGTCTTATGTTTAGTGTTTCACCAGCGGTAACTGTATATTCTGCTGTGGTGAAAGCACCACCACCGCCACCGGAAGACCCATAATAATTAGTTCCCCTTCTACCTCCTCCTCCTCCTCCTCCGAGGCAGGTTACACGTATTTTCGATACTCCACTGGGGACTGTCCATGCCACACCCGAACTGCCAACCCTTCTGTTTTGAGCAGTACCATCAATAGATCTTTGAGATTGTGTAATCTCAGTTACCATGCTGGCTCCGACGGTATTTTGCATGTCCTCCCCATAAAAGTCCTGCCACTTCTTGTATGTTCTCGTGTCAGGAGCACTACCGCCTGATGCTGCTCCAGTATCAATCAGGGCTGAAAGAAGTAAAGACATTCTGGTCCTAAATTTTAATCTACTTATCTACTCTTTATTGTAAACAAAACCTAAACGTCTATTATTCTTTAGGCAACAAGTAACCTTCTCCATTTGCTTTTACATCTTCGCCAAGAGTATATGTCTCGGCTGGAGGTGTATAGGCAGTAAATTTTTTAGTTGAACTACTATATTTGTCAAAAACCTTTGTTGTTTTTGTACATTTAATCCAATTTCCGGGTGCTCCACCGGGGTCTTTAGTGACTATGCTTGCTACATAATCACCATCATCTGCTGGAAGAACGCATGCCCAATAAGCCATAATTAATTACCTACCATTCAATAAGAACATAACCGGGTCCACCATGGCCCCCATAACCACCATAACCACTGAATTGGTTGTCACCACCGCCGCCTCCGCCGCCAATACCACCCATTCCACCCATTGCATAGTTTCCACTACCACCTCCACCTCCTAGTGCTCCGCCACATCCACCATTACCTTGCATCCTCATATTATTTTCTCCGTAACTTCTACCATTGACACTACTTGATGCATTATCCCCGAAGAGAGTGAAGGCTAAATTTGCTACGTCCCATTTGAAGGTATACCACCAATTACCAGTGGAATTGTATCGCTGATTCGATGTTGTAGAAGCAGCGCCTCCTCCGCCAGAGCCAGACCCTCCTTCTCCACCGGGATAAGTTTGGTGACCGAAGTTGGCGTTATCACTAGTTACCGCTGCTCCTCCTCCGCCTACTAATCTTCCCAGTATTCCGTTATATGTTTTAGCCTGACCTTCTATAGGTCTACCTGAAGATCCGCCTGATGATCCGCTCCCTGATTCAAGAGTGGCTTGTCCGTTTCCACCACCACCACTACCACCACCTAAAGCAGGAGCAGGATGAATACCGTCACCATGACGAACACCTTTCATGACGTAGAACCATTTACCGTCAGGACTGGACCAGTCTCCTGCTGTAGTAGTTTGGAATCCATAATGATAATTATTATTCCTAGAACCACTTCCGGGTTCTTGCTGTTCTGCATCGGTGTCATAGCCGTCAACGAGTTTAACGTCTAACCAACCTTGACCTCCATTGCAACTGCCAGTGTTAGATGTTTGTGATCCATCACCTCCGTCACTTCTTGTTCCACCCCCAGCACCTGACTGCCACCAACCGTGACCTGTACTATTGTCGCTAGAAGCATCTCCACCTCGTCCACCTATTCCGCCGCCACCACCTGAAGTCCAAGAGTATCCTCCAGTATTTTCCGCATTGCCACCCCTGTACCCATTGCCCTTATAACTTCCTGCGGAGCCACCGCCACCGCCACCATAACCTTCTGGTCCAAAGCCGAATGATCGACTAGATCCTTTTCCGCTTTGCCCACCTGTATAATTCAACTGATTATTTGCTGCTAATGCACTACCTGATAGTGTTCCACCTCTTGGTGTAGGAGGCAAACCTCCACTTGGTTTTCCTCCATAGCCACCATATGCGTAGACGTTCATTGCTGCCGTACCACCGTCCGAAGACTTTAACTGCACAGTGCTATCTGAACCAGCTCCACCTTCCTGATTACTGCCATATCCTCTACCACCTCTACCTACGTAAATCTCTAAGGTTTGTCCTGATGTAACAGTATATTCTCCAGAAGAAAAGCCACCTCCTTGACCACCGCCACCGCCTTGGTAATGACCTGAATTTCTAGTACAACCGCCACCGCCAGCTCCTACCGTCGTAACACGAACTTTACTAACTCCGTTTGGTACTACCCAGTCGATCTTAGTGTTGTAGGCAACTTTTCTTGATTGTGCCCCTGTACCTGTACCTCCTGATGTATTACCAGCATCTCTTGTGTCGTCAGGTAAGTTGGAATCCCCATACTCTAATGAGCCGAAAAAATCCTGAAAATTCTTAAATTCTAGATTACTTGGAGCGGCACTACCACCAGTGTCTTTACCTATTAAGGTCTTTAAGCTTTGTGCCATTAGAACAACCTCCAGCCTTGTGTTGCACCTGAATAAACAAGAGTGAATCCCACGTTTTTAATGTCTATATCTAAATCATCTTCAGCACCGCATATCTTGCTTCCATTGCGAGCCAATGTAACCATATTTGTCGCTAGATCACCTGTTGCATCTGCAAGATCTATAAAATCATCCTCACTAGGACTAGATGGCAGAGTAACAGTGAAAGCTCCTCCAGAGGAGTTAAGTAGCAGTGCGTCTCCACTGCTTGCGGTGTAGTTTGCAGTCTTCTCTACCCAGTCTTTTCTGGAGCTTCCTGCTACACCGTCAAATGAAAGTTTGCGTCCCATGATGTATCAGTATTTATTTAGCTTTCAATGCCGTAAGCACTGAACGAAACGTTTCCACCAGCACTACCAACAAAAACTCTTGATTGAGCTTCTACTGTTACTCCAGTTCTTTCAATAGCAGAGTTACCGCCTAGTGCATAGTCGAACTCAAGAAAGTAATCTACGGAGATTGTTCCTGTTGTATTGCCTACAGAACCCGGTACTACGGCTATTCTTACTGTATCGGCAGCACTTGCTTGGTTGCAAGCAGAGACAATAAATGTTGTCGTTGCAGATGCAGTAAATAAAGGAGTAGATGAATAGTCGGGTGATCCTGCGGCTGGTTTTAATTGCCCTTTAATACCTGAAGCCATGCCAACTGTATAAATTTAGCGAGCAAAAAATAATGCCCTGTCTTATTAAGTATAGAGAACTTCTAGATGTACTAAGGTCCAATACCAAAGTCACCGTGTCGTTCTATTCTTGCTCTTATTTTAGCTTTTCCTTTTAGTAATTTTCTTGTCGTCTTTTTATTCTTTTCGTCAATTGCATTAGCCAGCTCTTGTTTTACAACTTGTGCCTTTTGCCTCTTAAACATTAGCCCATTGTTCCGTAGAAGAATGCTTTAGCTAAGAAGTCTGAACTAGTTGTGAACTGACCAGATATGAGTAAGTACCATTGTGCAACCTCTGCCGCATCTGTGATATTTGCACCATTAGAAGTATGATCCGAAACGCTCATATATAAGTTCAAGTTTGGAGCTGATCCAGTAGTTACCAAATCATTCTTGAAATAGTCTGTTGCATCTGAATATCCTCCACGATAATACTGTCCACTAGATAATCTCAACCAAAGACCTGTGGTATTGAAATCAGTTAAGAAGCTAGAAGTAGAGGTATGACTACTTGAGGCTTGATATGTCTGTCCTAAATGCTGAACAACATCATTCTTTTTGTAAGCTGTTGATCCAGTCCAAGTTCCTTTATTGAATAAAGCTTGTGAATACAGCTCCCAATATGTTGCATCTGGTGGTTCTGTTCCTGTTACAGCAGCTTTGCACCTGTAAATATCTGCATTTAACTTTGCTAAATCGTTAATTTTATAGGCTGTGGATCCATTGTAATCTCCAGTCCATTTCAAGCCTTCAACCCAAATCTCCCAATTGGTTGAGTTTGGTGGCTCAACGTTTGAATGGGCAGCCTTAGCACGATATTGAATACCGTTTAATGTCGCTATATCATTCAGCTTGTAGCTTGTTGCGTTAGACCAAGCACCTGTCTGGTTGTAGCCTTGTACATACTCTTCCCAATAAGTATTATTTGGAGGCTCGTTACCTGTTGACGCTAATTTACAACGATACTGAATACCACTTACTTTGGTAATATCATTGATTTTGTAAGCAGTTGCTGCGTTGTAATCGCCAGTCCAGTTAAAACCAGCAGCAAACTGAACCCAGTAGGACGCATTTGGCGGCTCTTGGTTTGTATTATCAGCAGTTGCCTTGTATATAATTCCATTCAAGTTAGCTAAATCGTTAACTTGGTATGCAGTTGCTGAACTCCAATTTCCAGTATCGTTAAAACCTTCTGCAAATACATTCCAATAAGCTCCAGAAGGAGGATCTTGGTTCGTATGGTTTTGAATGCAAATATAGTTAACACCATTTTGTATCGCTACATCATTAACCTTGTATGCAGTAGCACTACTCCACGTACCTTTGTATTTGAATCCTTCTATAAAGACATCCCAATATGTTGCATTAGGAGGTTCGTTATTTGTTGATGTCTGCTTGTTCTTATAAACAATACCACTGACGTTAACTAGGTCACCGATGGTGTAAGTTGTTCCAGCATCCCAGTCTCCTTTTAGAGATAATCCATCAGACATCTGCGACCAAAAGGTCGTATTGTCAGGAAGGTTCCCTGATGACGCAAGGGTATTGATATAAACGTATGAGTTACCACCGTAGGCAACAACATCGTTTAATTCATAACTAGAACCAGCAGAATATGCTCCTCTCCAGAGAAAGCGTAACTTACCCAGATCAATAATGGTGCTCATACTATTTCAACTTGTAGATGTCCGGGGTGTGATGTAGCCCAACTAAAATTGAGCAATTTATTTGACCACACAACTTCTGTATAGTCCTCTTCATTAATTATATTGTCGTCAGGAAGCTTAATAAAATCGCCATCACTGAGACGTATTAAATCCAGTGCCCCTGTTGACTGATTGTACTTAAATCCATAGGCATTTTTTCCAGACGGCTCAGGAAATTCCTGAATACCCGGAGTTTCTACTTCTTTAAGTAGTTGAATTGAATCAAGACTCATGCGTTAACATCCTCGTAATAAGACAACCAGCAACTAAACGTTTGTGGATTGGCTCCACTTAAATGCGTATAACCATTAGCCCAGACAGCATCTGAATTTGCTGCATCCGCCTCTAATACAACCTTTTGTCCACTATCAATTAATTGAATGGTTTCCCCTGCTTTCACACGTCTATCTCTTGCGAAATAGTGTTTAGCAGAACTACCCCCTTTAATTAGATATACGTCGCAAGGTATATCAAAGTTACTTGTGTTGGAAACAGATAAACCGACAACCACACTGCTTTTAGTTAATGGCTGGGTGTAAATGTTTACTGCACCTGAACTTGGATAACCTGAATTACCAAATGGTAGTGTAGCTTTTTTGAATGTTGCCATTAACCGTAAGCAAGGATATCGTTGATAGACCCACCGCCTCCTGAGCCACCACCGCTAACGACGGTAACCCAATTGTTAATTGAGCCAGCTATATACATACTAAAGCCTCCATTCACTGAGTCGTACCACCAATCACCCTGCTGCAAATTTGAACCTGTTGGAGCAGTTGTGCTATTGAATGTTTTTGATCCTATGTATTCCCATGCACTTCCTGTATATATTTTTAATCTTGTCTCTGTTGTATCCCACCAAAACTCACCTGCTAGAGGGGAACTGGGAGCAGAGGCTGATATGTATGTTTGGGATTCTGCTAATTTCCAATTATTAGAAGATCCATCATATACCTTTAACTGATCTGTAGTCGTGTCAAACCAGAGTAATCCATTCGAAGGACTAGTCGGTGCTGATCCTGAAACGACTGCTGTAGATAGATCTTCTGATGGTTCAGTCCATGCTCCACCTTTATAGATCTTTAAAACATCTCCGTTTGTATCTAGCCAAAGGTCGCCACTTTCTGGATTAGAAGGAGCAGTCGCTGAGACTGTACTCTT
The DNA here is from genome assembly GCA_002710205.1 of Methanobacteriota archaeon. Taxonomy (GTDB): domain Archaea; phylum Thermoplasmatota; class Poseidoniia; order Poseidoniales; family Poseidoniaceae; genus MGIIa-K1. The sequence continues at coordinate 15,195 of PAJN01000013.1, forward strand.
CCCTACACCGTTTAATCGGTCAGAACTGGCTAACTCTTGTGGATAGCCATTTACGTAGACAATAGGATTTCGAATTGTCATTAGCTCAATAACACAGGGGTATCAATATTTAGTGCGAGAGTATTTGCATCCAATGCTTCTCCTACCAATACGACATATTCACCAGCAGTTGATGTTGGTGTCGTATTTAAACCACCTGAACCATTTAGGAAATATCGGTCTCCGGGTGAAAGAGTCAATCCTGAACCTGTGATATCAATTTTTCCTGAGAAGACCAATATGCCCAAACTTTCAGCGGCAACGTTCTCTTTTATTAGACCTGCAACTGTCGCAATATCTCGTGTACTGTCTTGTATCGCTTTCATTAGCTTGCCATTGCTATCTATGTAAACGGCTTCACCTTTACTTAAAACCTCACCAGCAGTTAATTCAATTTCAACTGCTGAACCTCCTCCCATTCCTCCGATTGCAGTTTGCAATTCAAGCAAGGCTTGAATGATTCCTCCAGTGTTGTTGTTATACGTTCCCATCTGCCCTCCAGCAGCGACAATGCATGCATTGATGGCAGCGATAATGCCACCAGTATTTTCTGGGTATGCTGTCATTTCTTTATTTTAAGAAGTTCTAAGGAACAATTACTGGAGCACCGATTGAACCTGCTTTTACTATTTCAATCATTGGATAATCGACACCTCCAATATTCACTGTGGATTCAAATTTCTGGTTGGCACTATTAAATATTTTAATTTCTTGTGTTCCTCGTCTACACCACCAATCGTTCTGTCTGCACCAACTCGCTAATGGCTCGTCTGAATCGTTCCATAACATTGGTCGTTGATCTGATCTGATTCCATCTCTTACATCTGATGGTGGAAATAATTCAAGTCCAACAACTTCTGCTAGTGATAAAGCATACCTGTCAAAGTTAATACGATGCTTTGAGTTATATGAATCATATACGTCGTCTGCATATGGTTTTTCTATGGTTGAATCTGTTAGCAAGCCTCTTGTTTCATCGTCGAAATATTGGGTAGGCACGTCACTGGGTTCATACCACGGAATACCACACTCCCATCTCATGGCATGCATGTGTTTACACTCTCGTCTTTCGTCAATCCTTCGTGGAAGAGATCTCCACTGCCTGTAGTAACCAACACCCTGACTTTCCCATGCAGATCTCACATCTCTTTGAACGTTTGGTAAAGGGAACTTATCTTGATCGGCTTCACCTTTTGGAAACTCAAGGTTAGCCAGTGCTCCACCTAAATGGTCTGGGCAGCAACAGAACATTTTAGTAGAAGAACATAGATGTCTTGTACCGCTTGTATTCCATATGTTTGGACTTGATGGGCTGTAATCCAGCTTCTTCCAATAAATTGTGTTGTTGTATTTAACTCTTCCATATGCTTTTGAAAGATCGAACACCAACGTCATCGATCCTGTATTTGCAGACAGCAATGTCAAAGCGACGCTACCTTCTGGTTTCTCGATAATGTCATCGGGATAGTTTGGACCGCTACATGTATCTTCAAATTGCTCGCCTATGAAAATACTAAATATTCCAAGTTGAGCAGTGGTTAAAACTCCTGTTACGTCATAAGTTAACGTGTGATTTGCAGGATCTGGATCTGATGTATTTGTTGTGATTGCAGAAGCAGATATTGGTTGAGGCAAAATAATGCTGCCTCGTGTTCTTTGTCCTACATACCATGCTCCTTCAGGGCTATCTGCACTGGGAAACATCGTGACAATATCCTTAGAAACTCCACTAACAGCTCCAGTTATAAATCGACTATTGCTGTAATAAGCGAGATCATCCCACGTCCTACCTGTTCCAAAGTAATAAGCCTGCCCTAATTGCCAACGCTTGTAATCACTAACACGATTGTAATTCTCCAGTACTGTTCGAAAATATGCAGTTCCATATTGCCCAGCTCCAGTCGCCTTAGTCGGATATAGACCTTTTGATCTAGAGGATCCGACACCTTTATTCATAGGTTTAAAATCAAATCCTTTCTGGCCTAAAGTGCCTAGACCTTTTCCCATTATTAGAAGCTGCTACCGCTATCGAAATATGTGCTACCAGATGAATATCCGCCTCGAATTCCTCTAGCTGCATATGGTCGATCTTCTTTAATCCTTGGACCAGCAGTTATCCGGCTGCGTTTTCTGCTTCGATCACTATATGCAGTTCCGCCTGACCTTAAATCGTTACGTCTACTTCCGGGGAATCCTCCAACAGTAATACCTCTCCTTAATTTGGATAATTCTTCATCCCGATTGGCATTGATATAAGAGTCAGCCTCTCTTCTTGCATCGTCATAGTCAGACTGCAATTGATCGATTCGATCACTAGCTGCTGTACCACCTTCATCCCCTCCATATAACCTGACCATTTCTTTTGCTTTGTCGTTATATAAACGTTCATATTCATTATCTGAATTCTGATCACCCATCCATTCGCCCGGAAGTTTTCCGTCGCCTTCAGGCTTTTCATTTGGATCTGGTCCCATATAAGTACCAGACGTAGGACATGTACCGTCAGGATTTCTTGTCTGACCATTAGGACATGGTGCTGTACTTGGAGGCTCTTCTCCTCCTCCGCTACCACAGTCCGCAGGGTTTATAACTTTAGATCCGTCTGGGCATGTGTGATAATTCGGTATGGTCGCATCAGGTTTACAATTTCCATCGTCACCCCTTGACATACCTGCTGGGCAAGGAGCTTCTGGAGTTGGAGTCGTAGGACACTGAGAAGCATCGCTAACTATTGAACCATCTGGACAAACATGTTCATCTATGGATCCAGTTGGCCTACATGATGTCCCATCCCAAGCTGTACCTTCAGGACAGTTGCTTGGAATAGGAGCACAACTAGTACCTCCGGGTGGTCTCATTTGACCTTCAGGACAAGGTGCTACTTGGTTACATTTTGAACCATCCCAATTACCACCACTTTGAGCACAAGCGTATTCATCTGATCGTCTGATATTGGCTAAAACATCATCACGAGATGCTCCCTTGTTGTTTATATCATTCAACCAATATTTCCTACCTTCATCCGCAAGGTTCCTACCTAATTCACTCTTGTAGACATCACCCAACCATTTTTCATCACTGATATTAAAATTGTCTTTTACATCGTCTCTTGTCTGGGTTCCATCAATCAGTGACTTCTTCCAGTAATCCATACCTTCAGCATCAGGATCACGTTCAAGAATATTTTCGTACAGACCTTCTAAGTAATCGCTGGCTTGTGTAGAGAACTCTTCGGATCTACGAATATTTGCTGCAACGTCATCACGAGATTGACCAGTAGCTAAGTCTTTAAGCCAATACCCAATTCCTCCGCCATAAGGATCAGCAGCGTCATCAATATTATCTAGTGTCCCTCTGTCTAAACCCTCTTGGTATTGCGACTCGATGAATGCTTTGTTGCTATCTAAATCTGCGGCCTCTTTAGATCCCTCTATGTTTGATCTAATGTCAGCAAGAGTCTGATTCCCTGATTCGAGTTGCTTGTACCAATAATCTTCTCCACCTTCATCACTATTTCGTTCTAAGACATCTCTATAGATATCATTGATAGCCAGTCTTTTACCTTGCTCACTCTCTGGATCTATATAAGGGAGAGTGTAGATAGGACCATCGTCATCATCCGGTGCTGGAGCTGGAGAAGGTGCTGGAGCTGGAGCTGGACTTGGTGCAGGTGCTGGCGCATTAAAGGCTGCAACTGTTGAATTAACTGTATTGTTATATTCCTCTTCTGCATTGTATGGAGCAGGAGCTGGAGAAGGTGCTGGTGCTCTAGCGGCTGTTAATGCATCCTGAAATGATTGCTCATCAGCGACCCCGACTTCTACCCCTTTATCTTCACGATCCTTAGCTTCTTGTGAGGCATCAAATGCTGCTGCGACACTTTCTGCTGTGGCAGCTCCAGACTCTAATTGACCTTGCCAATATGCCTTACCTGCTGCATCTGGTTTTCTACCAAATTTTTCTTGGTAAAGATTATCTAAATATGTTGACGTACTAGCAAGTGAAGGCATGGTTTAGAAGAAGCCGCCTTGGGCAAATAAATGAACTCTTGAGTTTGCACTAGGTGCAGAGAGGACAGTATCAACTCCGCAATAGATCAATGCTCCAGATGGGACGTATAGACCTGTATTCTTCTTATCTAATTCAGTAACCGATGCATCACCACCAAGGTTAGGAACAGGAACACTTAAAGCTGGTAATGAGATATTTGTTCTTTCTCCTTTAGACGTACTTGATATTGCTGCTCCACAGACGTAAGCAGTATTAGCCGTTGTCACTGATGTAGCAGTGGTAGCAGTACTAAGGAAAATCAAAACATTAGATGCTGTCAGACTCGCCTCCAGTGCAATGATGGACAAGCTATCAATAACAGCCCCATCATTCGCTGAACAATCAACCAGCAATACACATCCTGCTGGCGATGGTGTATTCAGATTGGTTGAATCTGTTAATGCCGACGTTCCTCCAAGTGTTGCGAACGAATGTAATGGTCTATCGACCAACAGCGGCATTTTGTTTGAACTACTCGTTGCCATTTAATTACCTATCTTCTAAAAGTTTACTCAAATTAGATAGCTACATAAGAGAGATATCTCTTTGTGGACCTTGATTCATTAATCCAAGACTCGTGCTCATACCTTTCCTGTTTGGCTTTGTTTTATCTTTCTTAACTGATCCTGCTTTCTCTACTGGAACTGGTGGTGGATCAAAGGATGCACCACGTTGATTTGGTCTTGTAAATATTGGTGTTTCGTTATTTACAATCTGCTCACCATCACCATATGGATTACGCCTTAGAACCTGATCTCCTTGCATGGAACCAGCAGGGTCTATTGGTGCAGGGATTGGAATGAATGATTGTGCATTCTCTGGATTATTGGGAACCCCTCCTTTCGATCCAGCGAATAAGTTATTTGCTTCTCTTTCTTTTAATTTATCAACGTACCATTCGTTTGGTCTGAAGGTTCTCTTATTACCTTGCTTGTACTTCATTGGATCTTTTTTCTTAGTCATGCTTCTGTACCCCCAAGAAGTTGTGCAAGTTTGCTAGGGACTCTTCCTTTATGTTGCTGCAATAAAACATCTGGCTCGGAAACAACATTGCCGGGCTGCCCTCCTACTTGAGGTATCTCAACTCCGGGGGTTGGTGTTCCTATCTTTGGTTGGACTGAATCAAAAACTTCAGCACCTGTCTTTGCTGACTGAGCTAAAGCAGCTATTGCATTCTCTGTGAAAGCTGTATTTCTATTACTGTCAGCATTTGTTATTGAAGCTGCAAATTCTATTTCAGAACCTTTTCCAAGACCTTCAACACCCGGATACATTCCAGAAACTTCGGCTTGTTCTTCTGCTGCATCTTTAGCTTGGATGCCAAAGTCATTTCCTACCTGAAGGCTTCTATAAAAATCATCAGCTAAATCAGGAGTTGCTTTCCCTTCGTTTCCGCCGTATTGCTGTAGCAAAGCTGTCATGTCTGACTGCTGATTTCTTGCTCTATCAGCACCCGGATTAACGGTTGGAGCTCCTTCGTTTACTGGCTCTTGTGCAACTTCTTCTTCAACCATTTCTTCAGACCCTCGTTTTTGGTACCAATCTCTTGGGCTAAATTTGTTCATCAGGAATTACTACCTCCAGTTTTGTGATCCGACAGCTTGAGTTATTCTCGTTCCTACGGCTGTATCCGCTGGCCCTTTAATTGCCATGATGAATTCAGAACCTGCTCGATCAAATGCATATCTCCTGACTTCATCTCTTCGATAATTGGCGACATACAATGTTTCAGCAAGTCGATCAACTTCTCTTAGATAAACCTCTCGATATGTTTTATCAGCCTTAATAGGATCAGACTGCAAGATTTGCCTTGTNGTATCNCCTGATATGCTCTGAANCATATTGGGCTGCGGAGATGTCTCAGACTTAAATACCTGAGATAATCTGTAAGCCTTNTCGCAACGATTCAAATGCTCAATAATCCTGTCNTANAAATAACTATCAGGAACACGAGCCATNGCCTCNTCTANNCGAGCAATNTCACCAGCAGGTAANTTNGCTCCAGTGTTATAGCCGAGATGGAACCTTGNACGGCTTTTTTCGTAGTCGTTAAGCTCCAATCTTTATAAAAGGCGACTTTCGCTTTATTCTAGGCTTTTTAACTAATGTATATTAAGTCTTCTTTAAAGACCTCATCCCAATCAACTCTTCCAATCTTTCTGAGTTGATCTAANTTCTTAAATCTTTCTCCGGGCANTGANAGTCTNAACTCTAATATNTTCTTAGCAGTNGCNTATCCAATACCTTTNACTTGNTTAGCTATTGATTCTGCTGTGGCTACGTTGAGNTTNAANCGAGNNTCNAGNGGTATTACAGACTCAGGAATNTTNTCCTCATCNATTTCTTTCTCAGCCGATTGNGGTTCAATCTTNTGATTAGTTTTACCTTTACCTACNTCGTANGAAACTAAATCNTCTAANGCAACNTAAGCTACGACACCNGTTGCNTTCTTGACCATNGCCCAGTCCTTATCGTGATGTCCAATGAACTCGACAACTTGACCGTTCTTTGTATTTTGATATANCGCCATAAATNAAAAAAGNGCACCCCTANNNGAGATGCNCTTATTGTAGTGAGAAACCTNTGGATTTAGGTCTCNGTGATGNAAGGAATNNANGTGNTATCTAAACCNGCNACATCATCTTCNACGAANTAAGCTACTTCNACNATGATTGGNGTACCACCTGCNNNTGTAGANGTGATAGCTGTACCAGCACCNTTTCCTGCTGCNTTTCTTACATAGACCTTAAGNGTCTCTGCTCCAGCAAGAGTCTTAGCCTCAACAACTCCNTTCTTTGCAGAAGTAGGAGCAATTGTTCCACCAGCTACAGCAACTGTTGGTGTAGAAACCACAGTAGTTGAGATAGTGTCAGCGGCTGAAGCTGCTGCATCCTTAACAGCGATTGTATCGCCATTAGTACCTACNAGCCCNGAAGNTGCTGATCCAACTGCNNTGTCCTTACGAAGGTCAGGAACACGNACACCAACGTGATANACGTTTGCNCCTGNTGGAANAGTTAANCCTGTGATATTCGCACGAACTTTATCGTCGCCACGCATATCTGGACTAGGGATAGTTACNTCNAANTCGGTACCNCCNGTGCCGTCAACGAGTGCATAACCTATTTTTTGGTAGTACTGTCTACCGGGAACAGCCACAACTGGCTGNCCTTGNTAACTNGAAAGGGTTGTGACCCAGTTACCCGGAAAAATTTTCTTTGCCATTGTTATTAGTTACCTCCTCAATATACGAATGAGTAAGCAACAGTTATGAAGTCCTTATTAAGGATTTCAAAACCAGCAAAAAGTGACCAAATCATAATGATGAAGCGTGAAAAGTCATCATTATTGTTTAATAAGATTTGGGCATTATTGCCACCAATACCAACACCAACTGCCTGTGGTCCAAAGAACAACATTGGNGCTGCTGTGTATGTTGCAGCTCCAGCTCCACCCGGTGCAGCAGCGATGCTTGCACTGATAGATTTCTCTGGAAGGTTGGTTGATTCNAACCATCTNACNCCCTCNAANANNAANCCNCTGGGCATNACTGGNTGTCCAGCAACGAATCCAGCTTGACCATAAGCTGGTCCCATTCCTTGGAAGAAGTTGGCGTTAGGAGCTTGCTCAGGAGACATAGGNTTAACCATGCCGTTNCCTGCATAACGNGCAATCTCTCTAAATGCGTCGTTCTGNCNAAGATGCATCATNGCTGTTGGATCAGCNATNCATCTGTAGTAGCCNTCNNNNAAAGTTGGNACGTTNCNCTTACGCATNTCTTTNACNACNTGNAGNANGTCNGTCTTNACNTCGAACTTAGCNGANACACCNGCANCGTATGTGAAGAAAGGAGCAGCAGCAGCTTTTGCNTCACCNCCGGGATAGTAGTAACCACCCTGACTAGATGAAGAATTGCCGTTTGCTTCTGCCTTGAATAGCTCGTCTGCNAATACTCTGTCTCTCCAACGTCTGTAGTCATCAAGCAAGGTTAATGAACCTATTGACTGATGNAAAACGTTGAGATTACCTGTGTCTAATAAAAGACGTTGTGCTGTTAAGAGAGTTTCTCTTGCAACCTTGAATGTTGAAGGAGAGGTAGCATCTGTTGGATCTGCTGGACCTGTGTACTCCTTAAGGTTTACNAGAACCTTATCCTTAACGATATTTCTACTAGAAGCTGTGCCAAGGGTTTGATCAGCAGTACGCTCTCTGGAATCCTTATTACCGGGATTTCCCCAAAAGCGGTACCTNTCNANCTGGACCGTTTGACCGGGTTGNTTCGAACAAAAGTTGACGATGTAGCTCTTTATCTACATCCACAAGATTAAGGACTCTTGTGATCGGACTATATCTTCACCCTGTATTAGGGGTTGGGCACTCGTGGACGAATCATAGAGTTTCCTCCGGTCGTCTAGTCTCTGAACCTTCCAGATTGTCTTCTGGCTTGGCTGCTGATTAGCCTTCTTTTCAGATCCGGCCTTCCAGCAATTCACCCAATTTTTCATACAACTTACGTTGTACGGACTCCATCGAAGTCGTGAACAACCACAGGCTCTACNGCCATCTCGATGATATAACCGGGATGTGGGCGGTAGAGCTCAGCNCCTANNAGTTTTGGGAAATCATTGTCAATCCACATCTGGGATCTCTAACTCCGAAACTATATAGGGAACAAAAATCACACACCTATAGTGTGTTGNCTATATCATAAATACATCTCATAGGGTAAAACTTTTGGATGCCGCTGANGTAAGGGGGCTCTTAGGATTACTNGTNGGAGATGGGAGTCTTGTNCCATATCGCACTCCCAGCGGNGGTTATATNCAATTAACNCTCACNGCNGGTGCANCNGAGTCTGCATTTCTNGAAGAAAAAGTTGANGAATTTAAGCAATTTATTTTCACNAGGGCCAAAATTGTTCCCTATAAAACNAAGCCNCGAAATAGTGGTAAATCGACNCAAATCCTGAGATTNAGGGTNTCNACTAATAAATTGCGTCCTGTNTACAATCTTCTCTACCCAATAGGAGAGAAGCANTTAACACGNACCACNCTTGATTTNNTAGGNGCTCAAGCTGCTGCATGGNTATGGGCTGAAGGAGCNANACCNANNAAAGACGGATCNGTTTTGNTNNGNAGNGTNGGTNNNACCTTTGAAGAATCNCANNTAATTGNTAATTGGTTATCAATGTTGACTGGAGCAGAGGGATCAATAGATGAAGATTATGTAAGACCACGCATATTGTTCGATTCAGAACAAGCTCAAAAAATTAAAGAAGTTTTAACAAGCTACGCACCTAAAAGTCGAATACATCTTTTCAGTAAGGAGAAATGGGATGTCAGTTCAATTCGTAGCTCACGCACTGAGTTACAGCTTGGGGAAGGGATCGATCAGTCTGAGGGGGAGAAAGAAAAGGCCATGGCTTGAAATTAAACGATTAGAAATTGATCGAACTTATCTAGATCATCAACTCAGGAAATTACGTCAGTATCACGATGGTGCTGTTGATTACGTTTGGGATCGTGTGCCAACAGATGGGTTCTATGACATGGAACGCTTCAGATTCCAAGGAGATATGCTTTGGCGAGCTTATGAATTGCTATACCCCAGAGATAAGCGAATGATCTCTAGAGACGTACTAAATACAGCAGGGTTGAAAGGAGCTGCTGCGTTATGGATTGATCAAGGAAGAATTACAGGAAAAAGGGGATCAATCAGAGGTTCATATTCTGAGAAGGAATACGAAGCCTTGGAATCATGGTTCAACGACCTCAGTATCCCAGCCAAGATACATCGCAATAATATTTCGATTGTCCAGCTCAGCTTTAAGAAGGATTCCTTAAATGAATTAATTAATCTTATTAGACCTTACGTTCACATAAATATGAAGAAGAAACTTAAGCAAGAGATGTCTAAATTCAGATAGATTATGTAAGCCCCGAAGAAGAACTACGGCAGGGGTTGCATGGGTTAGGAGTTCTAATTTTTGTAGTTTCTTAGAACTTTAAACTGATCCCTAGGCGTGTCCCAACGTGTAGGGCTCCTGACTCACAAGAATTAACTAAAATGAGTTCATACAAGGGTTCCCATCTCTAATGAGTGACTCTCTTGAACAAGAAGACCTAGACTCACCAACCATCTCTCCACAACGACGACGATACTTAGAGTATTGCGAAGAAAATCCGTCGGATGAGGAATGTCGGTTATATGAGTGCTGATCCTTATGACTTCATTAACTGGCTCGATAAACAAAATAAAACAGTCTTATGGTGGCAGTGATAAATCATCGCCATCATTTTTAAGGCCAGAGCATGTTAAATACAATACTCCTGCTAAAGCTAAGAACCTAGGTATAGTCTTCAATCTCAATACAACGCTTACAGGAACTATTGGATCTGAGGCTGGAACAAATACTCTATATTTCAAAGTCACAACGTCAGGCGAGTCAGACCTAAGAGTTGTGAAGAATGCTTTAAATAAATATACGGATCAATATATCTCTTTCGGTTTACTCAACGAGCACCTTGATCAAATAAGAATTCAGCCAAATGGTTTTGGTTGCAAGAATGACATACACAACACAGATGAATTAGAAAGCAACTTACAGCTACCAAAAGGAACTTACTACGTCAGTGTCTGCAATTCACAATGGCAGGAGTTACCTTTTAGTGTCAGCTTCCAAGTTATTCGCTATTTACTTCTAGATGGAACGGCTACTGGCAGGAATGAATTAAGAGGCCGAATAGGACTAGTAAAACTCTTTGGTGATGCTACAGGAGTTAATAACAACTCACTCACCTTTACCCCATTAAATAAATTAGATGAAATTTCTGGTACAGCTTTAGGTCAATCAGAAGCAACTGGTGCGTTGACAATAATGAAGGGAACAATTGTTGGACGAATGGTTCCTTACGGAAGACTTAAAATGTATTGGAGAGTAAGTGGAACCATCAGCGGTTCAAGTGCAAATGTGGCTACGCTTACTAGTACAGCTCCTTATGGTGGTGGGTATTAAATAAACCCTCAAAAACACAGACAAGAGCTACAAAAACCCAGTTAGTAAATAGAAGTTCGCATGGCATTTTCCTCGTATCTTGCAAATAAGATTCTTGGTTGGATAAAGAATTCTTCATTCCCGAATGCACTCACAAATGTATATGTCTCAGTGCATACAGCCGATCCGGGTGTGGCTGGTTCTAATAACGATGTGACAAGTTCGATAAAAGGTTCTGGTACTCGTACATCAATCGCAAGCACATCATTCAGTACTGTTAGCTCTGCATCAGGCGGTGGATATGAGATAACAAACGCAATTGTCTCTCAGATCACGACAAGTGCTCAAAATTCTTCACCAACAACTGTCACGCATTTTGGCATTTGGGACGCAGCTACGGCAGGTAACTTCCTAGCATCTGGAGAGCTTACAACGTCCGTTGATGTTCAGCTTGGTGATACTGTTCAGTTCAACCAAGGAGCTATGGCAATTAAAGTGATCTAAATTATGACCCAGCAGAGATGGCTCCTACTTGGAGTTGGAATAGCTTTCGGAGCTTCAAATGTAGTAGCAATATCCCTGCTGGGGCGTGGTCAAAGCGGATTACCGAAGTTTAATTTACCTGTAAGCCAATATTCTTCGTACAGCATTGATGTCTATAAGGCAGGGGAAACCGAGTCTTATAACATCAAGCATCGAATGCATGATCCTAAAATAGTAGAGGAGCTAAGAACAATAGAAAAGCCTGCTGGCGTATTTAGAAAAGGGAAATCTGAAACTTACATACTCAAACAATCGCCTGTTGGAGATGAATTTAATCAATCATCAATTCGCAGTCCCGAACTCACGGCAAAGCAAGCCGAGTGCATTGAAGCAGGAGCTGCTGGCAAGATGCAGGGCCGACTCGTCGGTTCCGCAGTTGGAACGGCTGCTGCGCCAACACTCGCCGGAGTGCCAGTACTAGGACCATTTCTTGCTGGTGCTGCCACCATGCTCGGAATGGATCAGGGCTCAAAAGTTGGATCTCAGATAGCTAAGGACTTCAAAGATTGTTGAGGTCTGGTGTAGAACGCACCATTCTTTCTGATATCTATATGCACATACCCTTTTTCTTTGTTGGGTAGGAATCCTCCTGTCCATCTTCTTGATAACCATCGACTGAATTCCACGAGGTCATCTTCTACTGGATAGATATCAAGAGCCATTCCTTTTGAGTGATAGTTGTCTTTAATTTTCTCTTCGGGTCTGTAACCACCAAGTACTCCTATAGGAGCTCCCCAAGCTTCTCTAATACTGTCAAACTGTTCTGCAAGCTGTAACAGATTAAGTATGTCTTTACTGCCCTCTACAGGGGCACGACGAGGATCATATTGCAACATCTCTCCAACAGTGATGTATTTACCTACTCGATCTTCTAAAACATTCCAAGTGACGGTGTCATTTTTTCTAATGGAGAAATTAGTTGCATTTCTTTCTCTCCAGTATCTTTGTTCAATAAACCATTTTTCTCCACTACCAATTAACGTGACTAGCGCATGATTATCTCTTGGTATTTCTTCTAAGCGTGAGATAAGTAATACTTCATCAGTCTCGATATAGTTTTTACCTTCTTCTGATAAAAGATAATGATTGATTGGTGCCTTTTTTATAAACGTATCATCAGAAGCTTCTAAATGAATTGGTAATACTGATTCTTTTCTCCATTCGTCTGATTCCATTTCTCTTCTAAACATCAATCCCGGCAATTGCTCTCCATATGATTTATTAAATAAACCAAGAATAAAAGGAACATCCTCATAGGCTTCTGGATGTTTTGCTCCTTCTTTTAGGACTTCTCTTAAGTTTTCAAATTCTGGCTTTTCAAAAAAATCTATAGACATATTCCAAGCAAAGCTAATGATTACTGCTTGGCGATTAGGACCAAGATTATCCCAGCCCGGAATCTTACTTACCTCTGGCAATACATCTCGTTCTATTTGTTCTTTGGTGTATTCAGTACAAATAGCTGCGAAACATACATCACCCATTCGAACAGGATCTCCATTCGAATATTTTGTTAATCCAGTGCAAATCGTTGGAACTCCTTGTGGATCTAAATATGATTCAACTTCTACCCCTTCAAACTTCTCGATTAACGCTGCTGCTTTCTCAATCGTCAACGGATGAGTCATCGTAAATTTTCGCAAAACGTGTGGACTTCTTAGCCATTGGCTCTTTTCCGAGAGTCATTCTTTCGGCCACGTTAAAAGCCCCTTCTTCACTGTATCCTTTGGATCTTAAATTTTCGACAGTTTCGAGAAATATATCGAAATGATCATCACCCGCAAATCTTTTATCATCTTCGTCTAAATCATATTCATTCGCATCATTAATTGACCCATTGCCAGCAAGACGCATTAGTCAATGTCGATGTCTAATTATGTTAACTACTAAAACTAAGAAATAAGTCTACGAATAGCGTCTGGATACTGAGCAGTGAATTCCGCTAGTTCTCTTCTGTGCTGTCCAGTATTCGTTGCGTCTTGAAGAGTGGATGTATAGTAATCAATTAGCTGAGCACCTTTGAGGTCTTCTGTACGTGCTCTCTCTGCTGCTCTCATCGCTATTTCTTGCATGTTGGCAATGTTGCCAGCATTTGTTGTTTCAGATCTTGTTACTTCTGTTTGTGCTGCTTGTTGAAGGGCTTGATTTTGTTGTGTGCTAGACGGTCCCTGCTCGTTCAATCGAGCTGCATCTAAATTTATATTTTCTGATGGTGGAAGATTCATGTGGTGTAGCCCCCAATTAAGGGGGCGATAACTTCTCGGTTATCCGACTGAAGGTGCTGTCAAAGCAATATCGTCAAACGCATGAGATTCTATTGATGCTAGATCTAATGGGAAATTATGAGCGTTTCGCTCGTGCATAACTTCCATTCCGAGGTTTGCTCTGTTAAGTACGTCACCCCAAGTTGGGACAACCTTACCACCTGAGTCTACTACTGATTGATTGAAATTGAATCCATTTAAGTTGAATGCCATGGTACAGATGCCCATAGATGTCAACCAAATGCAGATTACAGGCCAACTAGCTAAGAAGAAATGAAGGCTTCTTGAGTTATTGAATGAAGCATATTGGAAGATCAAACGACCGAAGTAGCCATGTGCTGCAACGATGTTGTATGTCTCTTCTTCTTGTCCAAACTTATAACCGTAGTTTTGTGAATCCAATCCAGTTGTTTCACGAATCAATGATGAAGTCACCAATGAACCGTGCATAGCAGAGAACAATGCTCCACCAAACATTCCTGCTACACCAGCCATATGGAATGGGTGCATCAAGATATTATGTTCAGCTTGGAATACGAACATGAAGTTAAATGTTCCAGATATTCCTAAAGGCATTCCGTCAGAGAATGAACCTTGACCAAATGGATATACAAGAAAAACTGCGAAAGCTGCTGATACAGGAGCTGAGTATGCAACACAGATCCAAGGACGCATGCCTAAACGGTATGACAGCTCCCACTGTCTTCCCATGTATGCAGAAATTCCAATTAAAAAATGGAAAACAACTAATTGGTATGGACCACCGTTATAAAGCCATTCGTCTAACGTCGCTGCTTCCCATATGGGGTAGAAGTGTAAGCCGATAGCGTTACTAGAAGGTACAACAGCACCAGAAATAATGTTGTTGCCATATAAGAATGAACCAGCTACTGGCTCACGGATACCGTCGATATCGACTGGTGGAGCAGCTATAAATGCAATGATAAAGCAAGTTGCTGCTGCTAGGAGACATGGGATCATGAGAACACCAAACCAACCGACATAAATGCGGTTATTGGTAGAAGTAACCCAGTCGGTTAGCTCATCCCATCCTTGTAAGAAGCTTCCGCTTCTCAGTGATGAAGTAGTCATCGAGTAAAAAGTACATTATTTATTTAGATATGATGAGAGACTTAACCCCATGGTCTCGGTTAGGGGATGCTGACACGTCTGGCAGCAAACCCTATTTTACCAATTATTTTTTCGCCTTATATTCGGTTGCCCGACGACGTGCTTCTTTGGCTTTTTTAGTATTAGCTACTTGTGTATTCACTGGCTTACCTTTTGTTTCCCTCTTCTTTTTCTCATCGGTAGCCGTTCTCTCCTCCTTCGTCATAGAAGCCCAAGCTTTCTTAGGTAGGTATCTTTCTGTTCTACCTTTTTCTCTAGCTAGATCAGCCATTACTTATCCTTCTTTTCGTATTCTTCTTTAGTCTGCCAATCTTCTTTACTCCATTTAGATAATTTGTTTTTCTTTGATTTCTTACCTTCGTAAGTACCACCTGCATCCTTGTAATACTTCACAGCAAGCTGCATTGCACGAGCTGAATGACCACCCATCTTTTTGCGAGCACGAGCTTTTGCCTCTGCCCACTTCTTTGGATCTCTTTTTTTAGCTGTTCCTTCACTCATTTACCAACTCCAATGACATGACCAATAACCGGGTGTTGTTTTGTCTTTCTTTTGATCGCAATTATGACGACTTTTGAAATTTTCTCGTCGCTTTTTGTCGCCATGTCCACCTTTACCTTTTGATCCCTCTTTAAAATGCTGCATCTTGGGATCACCAAATCTAACTATTTTGTCTTTACCCCCATCCTTTACAAGTACAGCAAACTTCTTAGATCCTCCTGAAGTCTTTTTAGGTTTGTTATATCCGTCAAATACTTCACCTGCATAACGAATCTTTTTCTTACTCATCTACATATGTCCTCGATAAGAGGGATTACTTTTCATATTGCTGCCTTGAGTATCGCTAAATCTTGCTTTAATT
The DNA here is from genome assembly GCA_002710205.1 of Methanobacteriota archaeon. Classification (GTDB taxonomy): domain Archaea; phylum Thermoplasmatota; class Poseidoniia; order Poseidoniales; family Poseidoniaceae; genus MGIIa-K1. Next base: position 31,078 of record PAJN01000013.1, read on the forward strand.
CCCCTTACAGCTTGACCAACATGGAAGCCTAATCCGGGGCCACTTCTTTCTCCAGCTTTTCTAGCAGCGTTAACTTTTGCTCCTCCTGATCCCATCTTGTTGCCGCCTCCCCATTTTTTCCAGTCAGGAGCATTAGTAGTCTCTTCGAAAGCCCATTTATATTCTCTATTCTCCTCTGGTGTCATTGTTTTTGAATACCTAACAGCTTGATCCATGCTGTCAATTTCTGAACGACCTTGGCTCTTTCCTTCTTCTATGCTATTTGCAAAGATTTTTCTGTATTTATCCTGAGCTGCTTTTCTCGCAGGATCAATCTCAGGCTCTGGATCTGGAGTAACTGGATCAGGTTCAGGTTCTACTGGATCAGGTTTTTTCTCTTCAACAGGTTTTTTCCATGGATCACTATATTCTTCAAATTGCTCTAACTCTTTGTATTTATCGTCTACCCAACTATTAACAGCTCTTCCTTTTCTTGGTATTGGAATTGGTCTTATAGCCCCTTTATCTTCGTTATATGGGATGAAAGGAATACTTCCGAGAGTCTCATAAAAGGGCTCTAAGAAAGACCTTCGATCTCCTGCATATCTTCTTTCTCTTGATAGATAACTCATTCCCTAATTGTAGGCAATAAAAAACCACCGCTATTAAGCAGTGGCTTATGTTTGATTTCTTGATTTAGAAGCTGAACTTACCGCCTACTTTTAAACCATAAATGTTATCTGCATCTTCATTAGATATTCCAGCAAACTCTCCATAAGCAGAAAGTCTTTCTGTTAATCCGTAAGAGCCACCAACCTTGCCGCTGATCTCTGTAGATCTTTCGCCATTAAGTGGATAAAGAACTGTAGGACCGCCTTGAACGTAATAGTCTAACTTTTCAGTTGCACTACCTTCGTATCCAAAATGGAGGTCTAAAGAAGATCCATATGCATCTGTACCAACGTATGCTTTATTGAACTCAGTGTTTCCGTAGAATCCAGCCATAGCAGGCATGCCAGCAGTCATGAGAGCTGCGGTCAATGTCGCTGTTTTTAACATTTAATTCGTTTAAACGTAAATATTTATTCAACTATCTTAGTAGGGAAAACCCTGTGACAGTCTACTCTTCGGACACTAGAACTTTACTTCTTAGCTGCTCAGGAGAAGCTTGACTTAATACTTGCCACGCTGCTGCTGGGTTCTTATCGCTCAAGTTCGAGAATGCTGCCCAGAAATCACCTTGCTTAGTTGCTTGTGTTCCCGGTGCTGGCATATCCATCTGAGGACGCTGGAAAGTTTGTTGCTTTGCTGCTTCCTGTCTTGGAGCTTGCTGTGCTGCCTGTGGAGCTGCCTGTGGAGTTGGTGTAAATGTTGCTTGCTGTGTGCGAGCTTCATTTGCTGCAACTTCAGCAGCTAGGCGATCTTGAGGTAGCTCTACTGGATGTGGTCCATTAGGTCCAAAGAAGTCATTGACATACTCAGATAACATGTCTGGGTTTGTCAGCATTACATGGTATGCCGCATTGTCTTCTGCTGCTGCCTTTACTACTTTCTTCGCTCCTTCTACTGACTTAGTAAGAGTCTCGACTTGCTGTAATGACTTAGCTGTTTCCTGAGCCTGACTTATTAATGCATCTTCAACTACACATGCATACCTATTAAGTAATGCTGGTGCTTCTGCTCCGAAGTGCTGAATTACTTCAAGACTTTCCTCGCTTACGGCTCCTAGATATCCGTCTTGACTGAGTGCGTTGTCTTGCTGATTCGAGGTCTGCGCCTGTACCTGTGGGGTCGGTGAGTACGCCGGAGTTGCTTGGGGCTGATAAGTCTGCATCCCCGAAACGGATGGAGCCGTTTGGTAACTCTGTGTCTGTGAAGGATAGCTGGTTGTCTCCGGCTGTTGTGGGGTCGGAGTTGAGTAAGCTGCCTGCGGTTGGGAGGTCTGCGTTACGTTCAGTGAGTCGCTGAGCCTGTGGAACGCCTCCTGCCATGGATTGGCCTCCTGAACCTGTGGTGCCGCCACCTGTGGTTGTGTCTCCACCTGTGGAGCCGAAGGTGTCTGGTACGAAGGTTGGGCGCTCTGGACCTGTGTTGGTTGGTAAGCCTGCGGCGGAACGTGCTCGTTCGATGGAATCGAGGGTGCTTGGTTCACTACCTGCTGAGTCGTCGCTGTATTGTCCTGCATAAGTTAGCTCTTTTGATAAAAATTCAAGTGCCCGATATACATAAGGCGTTAAATCCAACTTCGGATCTGCCATTAGGGGCAAATTGGGTTGTTGGGGATGTGGGGTCGTTCTCATGTCATTTATTAATGACAAGAACTGACCAATACTTTGTTGTGTTGCTTGAGCCATCCTGAACGGATAGCCACTTAACATTGCACTGCGTTCTTCATCCGTTTTGTCTGGGAAGAGATATCGCAACGCTTCAATGCTGTCTACACCGAGTTCTTGTAAGTTGCGAACAACAATACTTGAATTCAGTATATCTTCGGTTCCGTCTTCAAAGACTGGACCCTTCCACCTCCATTCTACTTTTCTATCGCCGTCGGGGATTAAACCAACAACACCGGGAGGTAATTCGGTATTCTGTACGGCTTCTCTGATTCTAAGGTCTAATTCTCGGTCGAATGCAATTTCGGCTTGCTTATAAGCTTCCAGTAGTAATGGGTATTCATTTTTGTCTTCTAAATCTTCTTCAATAGGTATCAAAGGTTTCTCTAGACCTATTGCTTGTGCAAATGAATCACGGAAGATCTTTTCTTCGTGATAGATGATTAATCCAAATAACTTGCATAAACCATACGTCAATAATCCTTTGCATCTTCTTGTTGCTGTTGTAGCTGCACGTCCATATAGAGACTTGATTTCATAAGCTGTTGCACCAGAACTAATTCCTAATTCATCAACGCCACCCAAGGCTGTTCTTAATTCTTCTCTGTACTGTCTTGCGTAAAGATTTTGATCACCAGAAACTGCGTCTGGGGTTAAGTAAACAGCTCTATCAGTTGGTTCAACGTTCGCAATTACTCTTGGAACTTTCATACCAGAAGTCCCACTACCAGTAGGTTCGCTTAATCTGGTTGATGGTCTGTTCGCTGAATAGAAACCAGCTTGAGAACTAATCGTTGGACGTAATTGATCACCGTCTCCAGACTCAACTAAGTCATGCTTTGGACGACTTGAAACTAGCGTTGGGTTTCCAAAGAAATGAATATTGGTTCGAATATTTTTAACAAGATCATCATGTAAAACAATTTGCTCTGCAAGCCAATCAAAATCACCTGATGAATCCATACCAGTGGATTTCATCGTATTAAACGATTCCACTGCTGGGATGAATCCAAGACTATTCGTTAACGTCCTTGTTTGATTAGGATTCCATGAATAGCTATTGCCTACACCATGTTCAAATGATGGCCTTTCAGTTGTAATGGATTCTTTAATCGTGTCTCTTCTAACTTGCAACTTGACCCATCTCTCGCTTCCATTATTTGAAGTTGGAGTCGCTAATGCTCCTAGCCCAGAACGTACTGAGAATGAATATATTAATTCGATTTCTTCTAGCTGAGATGAAGCATCGTAATAAGCACGATAGTTATCTTTGCTAAACCACATGATTCTGTAGGAATCGCCTACAGGTCTGAAGTAAAAAAGTCCTTTACCGTCAATAAGAAAATCATCAACGATTCCTTCTAGTCGGGTGTCTATTTCATTCTCTTCTACTAACTGAGATAAGAACATCTTTCTGAAACCGAAAGTGTCTTGAGTCGGAAAGAATTCAAGTCCTTGGCGAAGCATAAATAGCTTCATCTGAGCCAAGTGACTATTGACGATCATAGTGTCAGTACCACTAAGACCTTCACGCTTCCTTGCAGCTTCTAATATCTGCTTAAATCTTTCTGAGGTTGGTGCGCTCATATGTTTAGGTTATCTCCATTCGATTTGTGCTCCACCTCTTTTCATTAGTCCTTGTACAACTATGTTAAGTGAATCAGCACAGTCATCATGAGGAGCATGGCCGAAGTTAATTACTTCGTCGATCATGTAACTAAAGTCTCGATATTTATTGAAAATAATCTTCTTACCTTGGAAAAGACCGATAATCCCTCTAAGGCGAGCAAGCTTATCTCCCCTAAAACCTTTTACAGGACTGACACTTAAATTATAGAGCTGCCACTCATTAAATAAGATTCGTTTTAAATCACCCTCAAAACTCTTCTGATATGCGACAACTTCAGGCCATACAACTACTGGTGAATCAGTTCTAAAATATTGCCCATCATCATTCATCGTTAATAAGTTCCATTCCATTAATAGCTCACACAACGCTTCTATCTTTTCGATATTCCCCATTGACCTCATTCTTCGATAATCAATGATATAAACCTTGTCATCCACTCTTCCTGCCAAGGTAAATACAGTCCAATCATTTCTTTCACTCATCCCTGCTGATAAGTCAATTCCTACACCCACTACGTCATAATCATCAGGAACTTCACCCCTTACAAACAACTCTGGTGATAATCCCAGTTCTGTTGTTTTGACTGGTTGATTTAGATACTGGTATGAAAACGCTATCCGATCTTCCCCTTGCAACTTCAATAAATACTTGGCTGACCACATTTCAGGCCAGTAAGACTTAGGTGTGCCTGAATCTGTGTAATGCAAAGCTCCTTGAGTTATAACCTTCCAACCTCTCTTCTCACAAAATGTAGTTGTAAATAAATCATCGAAATGGAATCGAGTTCCTAGTGCTATTGCTCTAGCACCTTGGAACATGGTTGGGACAATAACGTTATTCCAGTTCGTTTCCATCTCTCGCCTGATATCTGGATTAGCGATTGCTGCTGCACTTTTAATTGCGTCATCGACGATGATTAATGAACTTCGTTTAGATGTAATCGTTCCTTTTAATCCTGCACAAGCAACCGTAAAAGCATCTTCTCCCCTTATATCAATCTCAGCAAAGTCAAAATCTATAGACCATAATTCATCGCTCGTGCGAGTCTTTGATAAACGAACTGTCGGAAAAATTTCCTGATATTCCTTGTCCATTATCAGGTTTTTTATCGCAGCACTTTTATTCCTAGAAACATCCACGTTATAAGAAACATAGAGAGTTCTCAGTAGCTTCTTTTGCTCTGCGTGTCTCCCAATTAGCCATGCAACAAGCAAACCAATAACTGTTGATTTAGCACTTCCCCTAGGGCTTAAAAGGCAAGTATTAGGACCAGCAATATCTAATAAATGTTCATTACTTTCACCTGTTAAAAAAGCTTTATGCCATTCCTTCATATGCTTTGCTGCTGGTTTACCCATCAGCTCACAAAAGTGACTAAAGCTTGCTCTTGCTTTTAGAACATGAGGAGGAGTAACTACGACCTCTGGTTCGGATGTGATTGATTTTGCTGCTAACTGAGCACTTCTTCTTCTTGCTAATGCAATAGATGAATTAGGCATTAGCTATGACAAGATAATTTTTTGTTTCTTTAACCAACCTTTCCTATCAACCCATGCATTGAATTCAGCTTTCGCTTCAGGGGTTAGATAGCCAAATAATCTATTTAATGCATGTTTTAAAGCATAATTCTTATCTTCATGCTTTTCTAATTCCATTCCTCCCTGCAAAGCACAACAAGCATCCATCAAGTCGTACATTGGTATTCCTTGTACAATTTTCTCCTGTTCACTATCCATACAGCTCCGACTTAAAGAACATGCTTTAAGTTTAAATGTTTTCCCTATTTAATGAGGATTATCTTTATTAAGTCGCCGTAACTTTTTCAACGACTCTTAATAAGCCATCTGCGTAAAAGCCTAAAAGACTAAAACCAATAGCCATTGAAATAAGTGTTGCGTTTTTATTATGTTGATCGATAGCTGCATCGATCATTTGTTTTACTTCTTTTTTGTTCACAAGTTTCAAATTTAATGGGTTAGCGTTCATCGACTAATAACTGCCATACTGATTCATATGCTAAATCCAATGCTTTAATAACGTCGTCATTTCCTTTGAAGATTGATCTTAATTCTCTCATAACTTTATCTGCTCCAGACATTACCAAGCCTCGTCTGTCTGCACCTTTTGTCATCTTTTCTACCTCTACAACATGACCTCTTAGTTCTTTCGATAAGTGTGCAATCCTAGTTGCAGCCGAGTCTGGCTTAACAATGTCGGCTTGTACTTGTTGCCTCAGAAAATCTATATCTGCTTCTAGCTTGACGATCTCAGCAAGTAATATTTCACGTCTATTTAATTTTGGGTAATGTTTTAATACCCAGTTTTCTAAGACAGAAAAACCACCATCGTATCCAAGAATTCCTGCATATAACCATATTTCATATATCGAATATGTATTGTCTACATATGCAATAAAAGCTTCCCTATCCCCATGATCCAGAGCCGTTAAAAACGTCTGGATCTCTTGAGGTATTTCCTTAACCATTTTCTGGTAATTCTATCCGAAGAATGTTGCCCCTGAGCGTCTGACCGCACCTCTTGCGTCAGCCCTCATCTTTCTGTCTTCACGGTATTTATCTCTCTGGGTCTTTCTATCTTGATCTCCTTTTGTTCTGGTTAATGCACGATCCTCGATTCCCTGTGCTGCCATTCCCATTCTGTTTTGTGATCCTTGCTCCATCAAAGTCATTCTTCCTTCTTGACCTTCAACTCTTGTTCCTCGACGATCTTGATCCCCTTGAGTTTTAATTCCTGCTCTTTCTTCTTCTCCTACGACTCTTAGACCTCTCCTCTCCTGATCTCCTCTTTCTCCTATTTGACGACTTTCAATATCGCCTGCACCTTTCATTAATTGATTAACGATTCCACCTTCTGCGGCCATGAGCTTCATGGTATTACCAGTCCTTAAATTCTCCATTCCTCCCTGATATTCTGCCATTTGGGACATTTGTCCTTTCTGGTATAGAAGGTTAAGCCCCATATTCATCATGGTGCGATTGGAATCCATCCTTGCACCAGAGACACCTGCTTGAATCGTCTCATTATCCTTGAACTTATTTCCCCAACTGACCATATTGCCCCAACCTTGGTTGTATAAGCTACCTCCAAAAGTTGCAGGACTATAAGTTCCAAAATCACTCTTCTGATTTGTTGCTTGATTTGTTGCTTGATTTGATGCTGGCCTACCACCAGTAATTGTTGTCTTCGCTGGTCTATTTGGTGGAGTCGCTGGTCTACCACCCATCTCTGGATAGCTGTAGTTCCCCGGTCCCCCTAGACCCTGTGTAACTTCACCGCCGCCAATTTTTTGGTCACTGTTACCAAAAGCATTTTGATATTGCTTCTTATAGAAATCCATCCATCCACTATTGAAATCATTTGCTTTTCCTTTTCCCATTTCTTCTGGTACGTCGTTTGTAAATTTACCTTTTTTATATTCATTAGTGTCTGGACCGAACTTACCTCTCTCAGGAGCTGGTCCTTTAGCACCGCCGAACCACCAGTTGTTATAGGCGGAAACGTAATCTTTGTTTGTGCCGGGAAGGAAGGAAGTCATAATTTATAAAATGTTTTTCAAAGCAAGTGCTTGTAGAAGCTTGGAGACAGGATCTATCATCATCATATTTATTTGATGTCTATTCGTTTTATCTAGTAGGTCTGCACTGGTACCGCCTTGTACTCCTAAAACACCTTCTACGTTTTGATCTATTCCTTCGCCTCTCCTAAGCATATATTCAGCACCCTTTGTGTTATCAAACCTAGAGCCATCTGTTCCCATAATGACCTTTTTAATATCTGATGTGTCTAGCAGTTCTCCAGTAGTGTTTCTTGTAGTATCTAGCCCTGCTTCAGCGTTTAATTTTTGTTGGATATCACGCATTTGTGATTCCATGCTTTCCTCGGCAGAAGGTGCTGAGTCAATCAACGCCTTGGCATCTTCTTTAGTTAAACCACCACTTCTAATACGTGATTTAATGTTTTCTAATTTTTGTTTTAAATCCATTTAATCAAGTACGGCATCCAGATTGGCTTTGATTTGATCTTTTTGCTCTTTAGTAAGTCTTTCATTACTAAGATCAATGCTCTCGTCTATTGTAGCTTTCTTCCTTGGTATTATTATGTTTGGATTGTTGGCAGTATTGTCTAAAACACTCTGTTGAACTTTTCTGTTAATACCTGTATTTAATAGATTTCCAGCTACTCCTAAAACATTATCGTTGCCAGCAAATAATATGTCTGCAATCATCTTGGTCTTTTCTCTTTCCGCTTTTAATTTATCGAGCTGTAAATAGGTATCAGATATAAGTTCCTGTCTTTCTAATGCACCTTGATTCACCAAACCTTGCTTAGCTAGTTGCGTCTCAGCCTCTAAGTTCAGAGCAGGGATCATCGTCAAGGCTTCAGTCATATCGTTAGCCAGTAAGCCATCTTGGCCTAACGATCTAGGTTTGAAGCTAGTTCCGTCAAATGATGCTGCATACCTACCAGCAACATTGCCGATATTAAATGACATCTAGAAGCCTCCGGTGATCATGAGGTTTTGGTTCTGCTCTTCACGAATAGCCT
>PAJN01000014.1 GCA_002710205.1 Methanobacteriota archaeon
CTCCTGATGGGCCGTTGCAGAGGCTCAAGCATCACTTATTCGATATTGTAGCTGATTTCGCTGAGACCACCATAGAACAGGTTAGGGGGCCGGCTGGAGAGGCGATGGACAAGTTCGATGAGGACATTCAGAGGAGGTTAACTGAGCGCGTCAGAGCCTCCAGTCGTTCTTTGCTGAACAATGTGGTTTTCTCAACGGCGCCACTACTGGTGCTAGCCGGACTGCAGAGACTGGTCTAGAAGCTCCTTTTCTTCCTTCGAATATAGCGATGTCCAGATGATTCCCAATGCTATCTGGACCAATCCAGTTGTGGCAATCACCTCCCGCAAATCTAGTAGTCCATTCTCCATTATGTATCCCGCAGTAATTGCGGAGACGCCCATCATCAGGGTGATAACAAAATGATCAGTTCCCGCAACCCTGCCCCTCCACTCATCATCAGATCTCTCTTGTAGGAATGTAGTCGAGAGTACCCAATTTAGCCCGCTTGCGGCATGGGAGAGAAACACCAGCAACAGTACGAACTTAGTCCATTCAACTGCAGATACGGCGATGTAGAAAGCACCACAGACCCCAACCGCCAGTCCTATCAGATACGGTCTGAGAGAATCATTCTCCATTAGAGGGCGTCCAGCCAATGGGCCAAAGCCACTACCAAAACCTCGGACCATGAACAGTATTCCAACACCCGCTGCGACATCGCCGAATCCTGCTTCCATGCCAATGAGAATCAGCAGGAATACCTGAGCACCACCACCAGCAGCCCACATCGCCTTGGCGAAAACAACTCTCCATATGGGCGGATTCGACCTTATGTGCTTCCAACCATCCACTATTTCCACAAGACCGGTGAGTATTCCACCTTCGCCCCGTTCTTCTTTGCTTGGACCTCCAAATGGCAGGCTGGCGAACATCAGTGCGGAAATCAGGAATGTTAGCGTGTCGATCCAGAGCGCCATCTCGATACCCAACTGGGAGATTGTCAACCCCCCTAGGCCTGCACCTATGCCAAGAGATGCAGACCACCCCGCGCTCCCCATAGCATTCGCCGTCAGTAGCTCTTCCTCATCGCATATGTTTGGAAGATACGCGTATTCAGCAGGATCGAACAGGACTCTGGCGAGAACCAGTGTCGAGGTCAGAGCGTAGACTGACCAGAGACTGCCTAGCAGGTCAAATGCTAGAAATGTCGTGAGAACCACGAATGACGAACCATTGGCAAGAACCATCAGGCCTCTTCGGGAATACTTGTCAGCAAACATCCCGGTCAGCGGCTCCAGCGGGGCATGTGTCAAACTACGAACAGCCATCACGCCAGCTATGGCGAGCGGGGAACCGTCCGAGACCTCACCTGCTAGCAAGAACATCGAGATTATTGTGAACCAATCTCCGACGAACGATATCATATTCGCAGCAAAGAGTCTCCTGAACGGACGATTCTTCCGAAGTAGTTCCACGTACCCTATGCTTGTCACAGCGTAAGCCGGAAGGAGCAGGTTATCATCTAATGCATCAAGCCAATTGCTATGTGTTTTCAGTATGGCAACTCACAATATGCGCGAGCGGCGTTTGGTGTGGATCGATCTAGAGATGACTGGCTTACGCCCGGATGAGGGAGACTGCATAATAGAAATCGCCACGATAGTCACGGAGGGGGACCTCTCGCTAGTCGCAGAGGGGCCAGTACTTGCAGTAGCCCCCAGCGATTTGAGCCGTCTTGATTCCATGGATGAATGGAATACGAAGACTCACACGTCTTCTGGGCTAATAGAGAGGATAAGGAGTGACGGTGTCGATATTTCGGAGGCAGAATCCGCAACTCTCTCCTTCTTGAAGGAACACTGCCCACCCGGGCTTCCTTTAGCAGGCTCTTCAGTACACCATGATCGCCGCTTCATAAGAAAGGAGATGCCTGCGTTGGATGAGTTTCTCTCTTATCGAATAGTCGACGTATCGTCATTCAAAGAGGTCATCAGGAGATGGGCGCCAGATCTCCCCCGGCATACGAAGCCCCCTAATCACAAGGCTTTGGAGGACATAAGGGGATCAATCAGCGAATTGCAGTATTACAGGAACTCAGTTTTCAAAATCTGATACTAAATTACACGAATGGGAGCTGGCTAGATTGACTAAGCGCCCGTATTCCGACTAGCGTGGTTTCTACGGCCTCCATCGCAAGATGAAATTGACAAGGTGTTTAGGTGATACCTGTTCATTCGATTGGAATACCGTCTGAATCAGTCAATACCACATTTATGGCTAAGCCACGCCTGTGAAAGGCAATCAACTCCACTCCATGTATCCTGTGTCCAGTTACAGCCCGTCCGATCACCGGCCGATCCTCTTCGTCGGGCAGCTCAGTAAGAGGTCTTCTCACACCTTCTACATCATCGAACCAAGGAGCTGCTCCCTCAGGGGAAAACCAGACCCCAAGAATCAGGTCTACACCCTCGGTGAATTGGGCAGCCTCAGCATCAGCCCCGCTTGGAACCGCTGGAGCATTCGGATGTGTGTGTAGCCAGTGCGTAAACCTCCCTCCGCGAGGTCCCCTGTCTTCTGAGAATAAACCATCAACCCACTCTTCTGGAACATGATGAACCTCATAGGAATCGCCACGATTCACAAGATGCGGCCTCCCAACCAACATCCCCTGACCCGCAAATAGGCCAGGCTCATCCGATGAACCGATATAACGAGCCAATCCATCTGAATAATCCATTTTCTCGGTATCGACATCCAATCCCACTAAGATCTCATCTGGAAGCGATCTGAACGTCCAATCGAGTATTTCAGACAGTGAATTCATCGGGATAGCCATCAGACCAGCATATGCATCTCGATTTTCAAGAGATGTTAGGTTGTACCTCTTAGCTGCAGTAAGCAGCCAATCAGGAATCGCTTCACGCATCATTCAACCCACATCCCCCTCATTCATAGTCGTGATGAGGAATTAGAATTACATCTAGCACCACGTGATCCCANCTTGGCGCATAACTCTTGATTCGATGCATTGCCGATGGACGAATATCATAATCNTTCGAAGCAACTTGAATTTCCGATATCCAATTACTCGAATAGTGATCATACTCTCCTGAGGCTGCTAATCCATGCAGATGAATCATGCCNCCTTTTTCAGACATGGCNNCNATAGCAGCATCAACANCAGACGTAGCATCGGGAAGAAGCCCTAGGATGATTCGATCGACTTCTAGANCACTCGACGTCACCGTNTCTCTACAATCTCCTTCCAANATAGTACATTGAGATTCAACGTTATTCTCCTTAAGATTCCATCTCAGTGCTTCTATCGCGGCATCATTCCATTCACAGGACCANACTGTGATGCTGGGGTCNGCCATGAGGGATGGAAGGGTGTAGTAGCCAATTCCCGCGAACATATCCAAAATCCTCTCTCCCNTTTTGNCTATTTNACGCATCCTCCNNCTCTCATTGACGTTTCCNGCACTCCACATGCANNNNAGNATATCGTAGCCATANCGAATGCCATTTTCCTTTCNTACAGCCCATCCCCCTCTNGAGNTCATCAGCANAGGCTCAATNATNGGCTTCCTCATCGGACCATCGANCTCNCCCTTACGGAAGACCCTCTCCGCCCCTAGGCATCTAGCNACGCAAACCCAGAGAGANGCCTCAGAAACGCAATNCCAGAATTCGNTGACGAAGGCCGAGGGCGGGAGAATCACGACGTCATCGAAACGCTCCCATTTCTTGGGAACGTCAGATGGAAGAGGAACATNCTCTGAAANTCCACTTTGAATCAATAGATTCCTGANACCNTCCTCCAAATTAGAGTGAGGGTCGAAACGAGCCATGAGNGNTCGGGAAGGCGCGATGATAAAGACGGTCACCCCTCTGAACAGTACTNTGNGGGCGAAATCCACTTCTGTTTTNCTNGTCGTCATAATGGCCATATCGACGGTTAGTGCAGANCCNCCNCCCGGTTCGCCGGAGGTNCAGAATTCAATTTGTGACACCAATGCAACCCCTGGGGGAATTTGCGACGACTATGACTCAAATCTGGATGGAAGCATTGGCCCAGATTGGTCACAAATCGCAGTTCAGCTGTCCATGGAAAGTGCGAGTGAGATTGAGATAGAGATATTTGTTGCAATGCACGAGGTAAGCAGAACACAACTCGGTCTACAAGAAGTAGATCTCGAAGGCGACTCAGGGCCTGAGGACGGAATTCCCGCCGATCATATCAGAAATTTCTTCGACGAAGAAACAGGCGATGGGAGAACTGTAAGTGACAGGATGTTCGACGAGGTAGATCGAATGGTCGCAAATGTCCTCGGTGAGAATTTCGAATCTATAGGTCAGCCAGTTACGAACACAGTCAGCTTTGTACCTAGAACACTTTCCTCGAATCTGCAATGTACCGCAGATTCATCAATCGATTCTGCTGATGAAGACGAATTCAGGGATAACGACCCATTCTGGCCTCCCATATGTGTTAGATCAGCACTCTCGGTGACAATCAATGCCTCCTCAATCGGCATGGACGACACTAGGGGGAATCTCGATAGAACCTTGCTCGGCCTCTTGATAATGGGCGCCTCGGTAGATCTCGAATTCGATCTTCTAGTCGAGCCGGGTCAGTCCCTAGAGATGTCACTCATTCCACCCACATATGCTGAAGCAACTTCTGCAAGACAAGGCACATCTATTGTAAGCCAAGATATCGCTAATTTCAGAACACAAAGATTTGCTGTCATCGATGAGGACAGAATCGGAGAAAACCCGCTCCAACCAGCATCTCCTTTGACATTGGATGCAACAATTCAACACCTTCCCGACGAAACGCCTACTGTTGATTTGAGCCAGACCGACGAACCAGGGCTATCCATCAACCTAGTCGTTGATGCAGTTGATACATCTAGAGCCAGATTCGGCTTAGATATCGCCCTGCACCACTTGGATTCTTCAACTTTAGAGGCATGGTCAATCGATATTGAGCAGGACGGGGTCGATGTTCCATGGGTCACTGCTGATGGACTTCGACTTCTAGATGAGGAAACAGACGTAGGGTTGAACCAAGTCATAAACGGCATACCGATGGATGAGATATCCGAATCTCTCAGCGAAGTCCTTGGAAACGATATACAACTGGAGACACCATTCTTTTCTCAGACCAATGAAACTGGCGGACTTGAATTCATCCATACGCCGGGCTCAACTTGTTCAGAGACGTCCCCTTCTCGCTATTGCCTAGCTGGGCCCGATTCGATGGGCACGACATATCCAATCCTAATATCCGCATACAGTAACCCCGCTCCAATCGAACTCTCGAAGACTTTCGAACGTCTTCTGGAGAATAGTGGCATGGACGTTGCACAGATTGACATTTCTGCATTCACAGACGAAGATCTTGCAAGGATGATGTCGGTGCTATCAGTTGATCTCTCTCATGATGTCGGTTGGATAGCGGGAAGCCTTCCAGACATACTCCCCGATTCAGATTTGCAGATACGCATAGATCTTCCAAGCTGGGTCAGATCGACCAGTGGAAATCCGTCAAACCTCATTCTCGATGTCTCTGAGGGAGACGCNATCCAACAAATTAGCGTTGAAGGAACCAGACAATTCGATTGGAGGCATGCGATATGCATGAATTCAACCCCCTGTACGGANGATAGCCAAGACGTGATNTGCAAATCCTCNCAGTCCACATGTGTCGCGGCAACTATTGACTTCAGNATAGAAAGCATATCCATTCGAGAACTGTCTTCCTCAGCAATAGTTGACTTTGACCTTCNCTTCACCATAGACCTCTACAGANTCGATGTGGACTTCGGGATAGAGGGNGTAGAAATTTCTCCAATGCCTTCTGATCTGATGAGACACGTCGTTAGCGTAGGAGACAGGGCTGAGGGCGGNATATTGAATGGNACTGAATTCANNCGAATCGANTCCCCGTTTCCCAATGACAATCACCCAATAGATCTCGACATATCCAATGAGGGCTTGCANGACCTAGCAGACGAGATGACNAACAGAATCCGNTTGCAGATGATTGAATTGAGCAAAGAAGAGNGCTCTGAANTTGAATTAGGAACTCTAGGNTCTGTCACTCCAATAATCGATCTCTCAGACGCCCCNCTTGNTCTCTTNGTNGATAGATTCGANTCATTGCAGTCGCCAGAACTNTCTGATCNACAACCACTTCNAATCGGCGGCTCTATGTCNGACGCTCAAGTCAGAATTTCGCTNAATGANGATGAACTCGGAATCAGNGTGGCTGAGCAGACCGCATTTGGGANGTTCATATCCACAATCAGAAATTCNATCTCACCAGAGATAAGCATGGACGGTATCGGNCCATTCTCAGGAGCAGTCAANGTCGTCCCCTTGGATGAGGAAACTGAANTNGGAACAATNAGACCAGTAGTAATCGAACGCATCAAACTCCCTAAATCGATAGANGTCCTTGTNTTTGAGAGCAGTATGCAAAGAGCATTCATAGAAANATCAGGAGANCATACGACNCTTGTCTATCTGACNCCNGTCTTCGACTGCGAAGATGNGGAAGAACAANCNCCATGTGAGACGAAGAAAGACACNGTAGAACTCTCAATCATGATATCTTGGTCACTAGTTCTAACAGAGGCCGTCCCCTATCTAATTGGGATTTCAGTAATCCTTGGTTTACTCATTTGGAGGAGGCGTGTAAAGCGTATAATGAAGCGAAGAAAGAAAGCGGATGCGCTTGAGAAAGCAACCATGGAATGGATTGACTCGGTCGCTTAGNGAGCTAGTATTTGCTGAATGACTCACGNATNCTTCTAGCAAGCTCTTTTCCTATTCCTTGGATGGCTTTCAACTCCTCNACACTGGCATGCTCTATGCCTTGAATCCCGCCGAAATGCCTCAGAAGAGTCTGAATTTTCTTTGCTCCCAGCCCCTCAACGNTCTCNAGTGGATTTCTCAGACTTCCTTTCGATCTCTTTTTCCGATGATAGGAATTAACGAATCGATGTGCCTCATCTCTCGCATGAACAATCATCCGACCCTTTCTATCCAGGATGAANTCCCTGCCGTCTTCTGTGAATACTGTCTCTTCTCTCTTCGCCAGAGCGATTACAGAGAAAACGCCAGCCAGACCATGAGANTCGAGCATTCTCAGTACTGCAGACAAGTGNGTCTTTCCACCATCCAAGATAACCAAATCTGGCCATTCATTCTGATGTTTCAACCAACGTTCTACAACGCCGGTCATCATTCGAAGGTCATCCGCAGCTTCGTCTTTCACACGATAGGTTCGATATTCTGACTTTTCAGGACGACCATTCCTGAATACGACGGACGCCCCTACTCGTGACTCCCCAAGAAGCTGCGCCATGTCGAAGCATACAACATGATTCAAGCTGCTCATTCCAAGTAATTTTGCTGCATCCTCGGCGGCTTGATGTTCTATCTTTCCTGAAGATCTGCTCTTCGCACGCTCAACATGCATCTCAGCATTCCGATCAGCCAAACGTCTGAGTTTTGCAAGCTTCCCCCTTTCTGGAACACGAACCTCCACGGTAGCACCACGCCTTTGACGNAACCATTCTTTGAGGTCCTCGCCGAGATTCTTCGGTGTAAGGAGAATCTTTGGGGGCCTCTGGCTCGAATAATGCTCTGCAACAAGTAATGAAACCGACTCCCCGATGTCTCCTCTGTGGATCATCGGGTAGGTAACCTGCCCCTGGATTACTCCTTCATCGGCTTGTATGATCACTGCATTGCCAAAATCTCCTCTGGATGCGAATCCTATNGCGTGTACCTCGGTATAGAATCGGCTNCGTATGATTTGATCTGAAATTGTTTTTTGGATGACTGCTATCATATCTCTGAAACTTGCAGCTTTCTCATACTGCATGGCCTCTGAAGCGATATCCATATTTCTTTGAAGACCTTTGATTATGGAGGCAGCATCGCCATCAAGAACACTTTCTACCACTCTGACCCTGCCGATGTAGCCTTCGAGTCCTCCGTGATCATCATAACCAAACGGTATATTGTCCCGCTCATCCCGTATGCCGAATTGCCTTCTGAGCAGTTTTATGACTCTCTTAGCTGCACCAGCATCTGGAAAAGGACCCCATATCTTCGACCCTTTCGGCGGTCTCCTTGTGTAAATGATACGAGGATATTCGTGTTTTGTGATTGCGATAAATGGATATGACTTGTCATCCTTGAACATTGAATTGTATCTCGGTTTGTGCTTCCTGATCAACTGCTTCTCAAGCACAAGGGCCTCACTAGGACTCTCNGTCACGATGAAATCAACGTCATCAGAACTTGAGACCAATTGTGGAATCATTGCTCTGTCTGGATTTGGCGAGAAATATGAGCGAACCCTACTCTTGATACTCGTTGCCTTGCCAACATAGAGAACCCTGCCTGAATCAGTCCTGAAAAGATAGACACCAGGAGCTTCTGGAAGATCGAGATCGCGAGGTTCGAGTGGCATCTTCGATACCCCCTCCTAGGCCAAGGGCCATGAAGTGATGGCTTGACCCCCGCTATGTGCTGACAGGGCCCGAGGNGAGGTTGTTGACCGCTCTTGCAAGTNTAGAGGTAGATAGAAATCTACGTCGCGACTTCCCCCCAGCACTCTCATTGCCGGCCTTAGCAATGGAACTGGGAGTGGTCCGATCGGCTCTTCACGTGCCGGCGGCTGCCCTCGAGTCAAAGGGATTGATCCAATCAATCAAGAGCAATGTGATTGGAGCCACAAGGAGAAGAACGGTCCTNTTGCTGACCAAAAAAGGACTAGAATTAGCAAACGACATGGGCGTCCTAAATGACAGCGGCCAAAGTGCCCCAGCTGCATTCGGAAGATTGAGCGATATCGAGGCTCTTCAGAGCATGCTCTCCGAGTCTGGAATTGTAACTCTTACTGGACTACCGGGAATCGGCAAGACAACTCTTGCACGAGCTGTTACATACGGTCTTGAGAAAGAAGGCAGGAGATTCGGGTGGTGCACGGCTAACGCGGCAACTGATCTCGATCTGATAATGAAGTCGTGGACAAAATTTTCCTTCAATGAGTCCCCGAAGCTCTCCGCATCAAGACTTGAAGAGGATTTCATCTATGTTCTCGATGAGGCACAGGAGATACATCAAAGACATGCGGAATCAATCAAATCTATGATTCAGAATGCATCTCAAGCGACTATATTGGTCATAACGAGAACTCCCAGTATCTTCTCAACGATTCCTTCTGCTACCAGATATCCATTGGAAGGAGTAGATATCGAGGCCGCGTCCAAAATATCCCCTCATTTGGAAAAGAAACGTGCAACACAGATAGCNATCGCCCTCGGAGGGCACCCTCTGGCAATCGAGATGTGGAGGGAGGGCGATGACCTCCCGACGCCNGAAACTCCAATTGCTGAGTTTGTGACTTCTACTGTGCTGAGTAGATTGAGTTCATCCTCCGTGCAAGGTCTTGACAAATTATCCTTGGAACCATTCCCAATTCGGAGAAACCATTCCCTTTCCGATCAAACTGTTGATGACCTGGATGAGGCAGCTATCCTGAAATGGGGCGAGTCAGGTTTCGAAGCACACCATCTCATCAGAAATGTACATTCAGCCGCCATGGATGAGATGACAAGAGATTCAATACACGCCAATCTGGCTGCTCATTGGTCTGCCATCCAAGGTCATGAAGCACGGGCGTTTGAAATGCATCACAGAATTGCTTCAGGGCAAAGCCTTGACTCGGAACTTGCAAATCTTGTCTGTGAAGAATCTGAATCTGCCATAGCCGCGACATTACTCAGCGACGCTTTAGAAAGAGAGGATAGGGACGATTTACGCATACTCGCTGCAACTGTAGCGATCTCAAGAGGAGAAACGAATACAGCAAGAAAAATAGCAAGCGATATTGAGAAGGGTCCAGATCGTTGGAAAATAGAACTTGAATGCGCCCGTATGAGNGGAGACGACAACGAGTGTTCCAGAATCGAGGAATTACTTCTTGATCGGCTCCCCGACTCTGAAAGAGCAAGCATATTGGTCAGGGGGGCGATAGCAATGCATGATGATCGCTTACCCGGACCGCTAGATCCAGAGTTAGCAATCAGGCTGACTAAAAGACTAGATCAAACAGAGGATATATCATCTGAAATGAGCTCTTCCCTTATGGCTTCAAGGTTGATTCTTCGATATATCATCGCTTCAGGTTCTAGTGACGTAATCCAAGCAGCCTCCCTCAGATCATCAATAGTCGAAATTCTTGGTGAGGACCATCCTCGATTAGAAGAGATAGATTTGAAAATCACATTACGTCCTTGGAACGATATTGCAGAATCGAGGCTCTTCGAATCTATTCAGAGCACAACTGGGAGATACTCGCGACTCAAGAAGATTCACTGGGGGCTCGACTCATCTTCCCTCGAGATACCTCAATGGCTCATCAACGCTCATGATGCTGAATTTAAAATCGAGGAGAATAAGAATAGACCTGAGCATAGGAGGATNGATGCATTCGCATGGTATTGGAGCGGGGCTATNCATCCAGATGATCGGATACGGCTATGGGCAGAAGCAACGCGAAGACTCAGANCGGCAGGTTGTGTGAAAGCTGCTTCAGAACTTCTGGATGAAATCCACNNGGAGATCAGATCTNGGCGCCGATGAGCGTTCGTGTATCNGTAATCCCCTCAATTGCNCGAATATCTCCGATGACTATCTTTGTAATTTTAGATTCNTCACNCGCTTCTACTTTGACTAGGAGATCGTGACTTCCAAAGACAACCCATCGACCGGATACNCCGTTTATTGAGTCCAACGCATTCCTNACGGAAATCTCACTACCGGGTTCAGTAGTTATGAGCACGAAACCTACAGACATAGTCACACCTCAGCAGAGATCAGAGTTTCAGTCTTTAGCACGCCTGGTATCGCACGCATTTCTTCAATCAGAAANCTAGTCATGGCCCGAGAATCTTCAAAATCAACCCTTGCAACGAGATCATACTCGCCATAAACGGAGTGGGTTTCTACAACCGATTCCATCTGAAGGAGACTCGCATAAACGTCTCTCTCTTTCATCGGAAGGGCTTTGATTAGAACAAACGCAGTCTCGATAAAAATCCCCTCAAACCATCGGGATGAAAGTCCGTTTATCATGCCTCCCTACAATTTGTACAGCGCACATATCATGGCAAAGCATACAACGATACCATGCTGTAATCGAGTAGTGAGGGTGCGAGCGAAGGCGAATCGGACCCCTCGATGGGCCCTCTTCATTGTGGCGATAATGGTACTTTCTTTGGTCCCGCCAGTCACTTCTTCAACTACAGTTATCGTATGGTCTGGAATTGTAAATTTACCCGACGGAGCGGTGATTGATGGCGATCAAGTGGTCCAAGTACAACCGGGAACGGAAATAAGAATCGGAGAGGGGGAATCGATTGAAATTGAGGGAAGGCTCTCAGTTTTAGGAACAGAAAACGAGCAAGTAATTGTAAATTCAATTGATGGTAAGCATGATGGTATCCATTTCGACCCTGCTAGCCGAGGTCTCGGGTCCTCAATTTCTCATCTAATAATTGAAAATGCTTCACGAGGAATAATAATCGTTGATTCCGACCCGATAATGAACAATATCACAGTTCTAAATGCTGATTTCGTGGCAGTTGATCTATTCTCATCTGCGAATCCACAGATCACTAATCTGACTATGCTGGGAGGCGGACAAGACGTACATGGGATATCTGGAACATGGCGATATGGTATCGGCCTATCATTGGGGAGTGGAAGCGCTCCAATAGTAGACGGCTTAGTGGCTGACAGCCTAGTCACTCGAGCACTCAATGTATGGGGCGGTTCTGGAGGGGTAATCAGCGATTTATCAATCACTAATGTCAGTGGAGCAACTCTTGCCGTTTCTTCAGGAATATGGGTCGAAGACTCCGTTTTGTTGATATCAGATACAGAGATAGAGAAATCGGATAATGGGATTTTCGTACGGCATATATCCGAGGGATTCACGACACGCCCCACTCTGGAGAATATCTCCATCTCCAATTCGAAGTATCGTGGGATCATGATTGAACAGTACAATCGATCCAAGTGGAATGATTTGAATGTGAATGCAATTATCAGGAATGCTACTGTTTCGGGAACAGGAGGGCCTGCCTCAGAAACACAGGGCCTCGCTATTGCTGCTGTTGAACTTAACACCAGTGGCGCATTTATCGAAGGCTTAAATCTGATTTCGAATTACGCCACAGGACTCAAGGCATACATGATTGATGGCACATCTGTATTCAGAGACATCGCATCTTCCGATGACGGCTCAAGAAATGCCGGATCCGGCCCAGGGGAAAAGGCCGGCATCTATCTCAGAAGTGCTAGCTGGCCTGTAACCTTGGAAGACGTTAGCGTGATGGGCGCGCAAGGCTCCGGAATCCTACTCTGGAAGGGAGGAGCAGCTGGATACAATTGGACAACCACTCAGAATGGAGGCGTGGGCATCGATGTCAGAGAGTTCCATCCAGAGGTAGTAGGACTCGCATCTTCGATGAATCAGCTCTCTGGTGTACGAATCATGGACTCATCTAATGTTTGGATAGAGAATGCTCTTACTTCCGGAAATGGCGCCATGGCGACGATAAATTCAGAGGGCGCAGGGTTTTCTTTTGTCCGCTCAAACGATTTTATCAGTTCGGGTAAAAATGTGAGTTGTGTCAACTGCACATCCAATGGAGATAAAGTGGGTTTTTCCATAGTCGATAGCATAGATCTGCAGTTGATTGGTATTAGCTCTGTTTCCCCATTATCCGGGCTTGCAATATCTGGAGATGGGACTAACCTTCAGAGAAATGGTCCAGTTTTAATCCATGGAGCAGACTTGCAGACAGATTCAATCAGTCCTGCTGTCGTAATGCAGTCGATCGACGCCCATCTTCTTGATGTGTCGATATCCGGAATATCTGGAGGGCTAGAGTGGTCTCCCTCTGGCTCATCAGAATCGAGCATGGTCAACAGCCAGATCACAGGAATCAGCGGATGTGCCTCATTCTCAGGATTCCATTCCATGGTCATCGAGAATGTAATCTTTAACTGCACCACTCAAAATCCGCCTTCATTCCACTCATCAAACGCATCACTCAGTGATGTCGAATTAATCGGCCCATCCTCTCTAAATCTCTCATCAGGAAGTATCGTAAATTGGATATCTTCCTCGCCGATCACCGAGCCATCATCAGATGATAATGACGATCTGCTAAACATCTCATGGATGATTCAAGCAGAGGCAGTCAATCAAAACGGATATGGAATACCATATGCAGAATTGAACCTCTCATTTGATTCACTTCAGCAAGACCAGATTCAGATTCTGCCTTATTCTGGTAGGTCAAATATCGGCCCATATGTGGGCCAAACCTGGAATAACAGTGCAGGCTGGTCTTCCATAGCCAGTGTACAAGGCGTTTGCTCTTATGGTGGCTACAGCAACTCAACGGATATCATGCTCCTGAATCAAGATATTTCGATGGTATGTGAAATTGATTTACCCAATCAACCCCCATTCATCGTCTGGGAATCACCAAGAGATGGGTCGGTATTCGGGAGTTCAGACAGGGTCATCCTGAATGCCACTCATTCATGGGATATGGATGATGACTCACTCACATACTTGTGGACAAGTTCGATCGATGGCATCCTAGCGGGACCATCCACTGGATCATCGTATGTAATAGCGAATAGTGGACATGAGGCTGCTCCAAATCTAAGTGACGGTCAACATACCATCACCCTCGAGGTCTGTGACTCGACAGGCCTATGTTCAATCGAACAACGCTCGATTGAATTACTCAACCTCCCGCCTTCTGTATCCGTCGAAGCTTCACCTCAAATCTCTCCGTTCGGGGTCATGAGTCTCGGAATGACAAGAAATGCGACTGTTGACTTGTCTGGGACTTATGATCCAGAAGATGACTCTCTCCAGTGTTGGATCCGAACCAGCTACGGCACGAACACGTCTCTCAGTCCGCCATGCAATACGATCTTCTCGGTTGGCTTTGACCCATCAGAAGATGCATTCACCGCAACAGTATCTGTGTATGATGGCTCAAATCAGCCAGTTTCATGGACCTTTACCGTCGATCATTTCAATGAGTTACCTGAGATAAATCACTCAATTACTCGATTAGGAACAACATCAGAAGATATGCTGGACATAAGCTTCGAAGGAACCTTCGATCCCGAAGGAGATACCCTGCATCTTGCAATTGAATCTGATTTGGATGGAATCATATGGTCTGGAATTGAGGAATCTGATGGCAACTCGTGGCAAGGACGACTTTCGAAGGGATCGCATCTGCTAACGTTGAGTGCATGGGACAATAGTCCAGAGAATACGGGTCGAAAATCGTATGATCAGGTAGAAATTGAAGTCACCAATTCAAATCCAAGATCCGTAATTGCNTTTCCTCANGAGGGTTANNCGACAGACTCTTCAAATCTGATTGNATTCAGNGCAACNGGNTCAGGAGATCANGATTTACACTGTTTNGAACTNCCTCAAGAGGGGTGGGGCTTACTNTGNTCCNCAAGAGAGTCTTCAAATGATTTAGTCAGNGTCNTGTGGAATCTCAATGNNCAATTGGAACCGCTTTCAACCGAATGGAGNTTCCANTCGCGGCTTCCAGANGGAANTCATNTCNTNNCNCTNACNGTGGATGATGGATTNGGAAATCCTGCATATTCATTTGTTAATGTCACTGTTTCCCCCTCCGCCCCTATTATTGTGATAGATAGTCCAGAAGACGGCACATCCTCAAAATCAAATGAGAAAGTGGTCTTCGATCTTCGTAACTCGTTTGATACCGATGGAAACTCCTTCTCTATGACGATTTATTCTGATGTACTCGAGGCACCCATATTGCAAGGTGTAAATCCCAATCAAATTCATGAAAGACATCTCTCAACGGGACAGCATAATATCACAATCATCCTTGAGGACTCCACAGGACTCTCAAGAATTAGTGAAATATCGTTACAAATTCTTCCAAGCGCCCCCGTTGTAACGATAGCATCCCCTCAAGATGGACGCTTCTTTCCCCCTGGTGATCGAGTACTCCTTGACTCCACGGGAACTGTAGACTATGATGGCGATCTATTGCTACTGGAATGGACTCTTGCTGATGGCACAACTCTTGGTTCCAACTCAATTATAGAGGCCAATCTACCGCCAGGGCAGCATATTATCGTACTAACCGCNAAAGACTCTAGAGGAACATTTGACCAAGACTCCATCTCAATAATGGTGGGTTCGAGTGCCCCATTCCTCTCTTCCCTTTCAGTATCTCCNGACAGTCTGAACAGTAAACAGGCCCAGACGATAAAGATACAAGTATCTCTGGTCGATCTTGATGGAACATCTGAGCAGGTATCGGCTGTCATAACAGTTTCAGGAAATCCTACATTGGTCGAATTGAACGATGACGGGGCATTTGGAGATTCAGTACCCGGCGATGGGGTGTGGACAAGGAATGTCCAGGTGTCGCCGGACGATAGTGATTGGATGAGAATCGACGTATGGGCCAGAGATGGCGACACCGTAAGTCCGACGCTCACCGTTACAATCCCGATAGAGGATGATGATTCGGATTCAGAAATAATTCAGAGCATTCTGACATGGGGTGCGACGGCAGTAGCCCTTCTTGGGATAATCGGCTTAGCCGTCGCTCGTTCGAGACGAGCTTCTACGATAGCAGATATAGAAATGATCGAGTCATGGCGCGGATTTAATTCCGATCCAGATGAGGAAGCGTTCGAATAGTCAGTTATCATCAAGGCCCCATGGCGTTCTTTCTCTGGTTAGNCCCATTCTAAGGGTGAATAGTGACAGAAGGTTNCCAAGCCCGTCTCTCCATGTGTTAATTTCAGCATCGCCAACTCTCGATCTGTATGGTACGCTAATCTCCCTTCTGCGGCTACTTGCTAATTTCGTCATACATCGAATCTTGAACTCTTGAGACATCGCCATTCCATCATGCTTGGGTCGGAGATCCTTGCGATCAAGAATACTACGTCTGAAGACCCACATNCCGCTCTGTGAATCTGAAATGGGTGCGAAGAAGAGAAGCCTCGTAAAGAAGGTNAGAGTCTTATTCCCAAGACTGTGGAGCATTGACATAGAGCCATCTTCTGCCTTTGAGAGTCTGTCGCACGTGATAAAATCCAAATCTTCGTCAATCAGCATCTTGACTAGAGAAGGAATCTCTTCTCCTGGATACGTGCAGTCAGCATCCATTGTCACAATTATATCCGCATCAGAGAGAGCGAATCCTGTTCTGTAGGCCCGCCCATATCCTTTCCTTTCTTCTAAGTGAACTCTCGCACCCACATTCTCTGCCAGCTCTCTTGTCTTGTCCTTTGAGTTTCCATCTACAACTATGAATCCAAGCTCACGGCACCATTTTCCAGTAGGCACTGATTTGATTGTATCAACAATGGCTGCCTCTTCGTTTCTTGTCGGTATTACAACATCGACGCGCACGTCTNCACTGTCGCCGCCCATACCCTTTCCACTGATTTCTCCCACTTAACGACTAGTGGTGACGNTCATGCCGGCGAACACTTCATTTCTCTACGTCTTGAGTGAGTGGTATGAGTGACAACACGCGGCTAGGTACAAGCGGACTCAGATTACGTACTGCGACCAANTTGGCTGTCTTGCTGTTCGTCGTAATAATCGCNATCAAGGAACTTTCAACAATCATCCAGCCAATGGTTGTAGCTGTATTCCTATTTTTCGCAATACGCCCCCCTGCATCATGGCTTGAAGATAAATTCGGGCATCCATTGTTGTCGTATAGCGCAATCNTNGTCACTTTCCTCGGCGGNATACTTCTTGTTAGCCAGATACTATACTCTAGCCTATCTGAATTCTCAAGCGAAGTTGACAATCTATCGCCCATATTCAACGAACGAATCGAGCAGGTGGAGGGGATGGAATTTTACGGGTATAGCATTGATCTTGCTGGCTTGAAAACAGTGNTATCGATNGAAGAGATTAATCGTCTAGTCACTGAGTTCATAGGCTCTCTAGCCTCATTNACTGCCAATCTCCTAACTGTTCTGATATTCTTGGCTTTCATCATTCTAGAAGCTGAATCCCTTCCAAGAAGAATCATAGCCGCCTTTCCCGATGAATCAGCACGCTTCGACAATATCGCCAGTAAGGCGGAGCGAAACATCAACGTATACATCAAAACAAAGGCAACTGTTGCTCTCGGGCAGGCAGTCATTGCAGGNATCGCACTGACTTTATTCGACATACCNGGGGCATTCATCTGGGCNTTCTTGGTTTTCCTNCTGGATTTCATCCCCTATCTCGGAGCGCTTCTCTCATTCATACCNCCGGTCATTCTCGCATTCATCATACTGGAACCAGCCGGATTCCTCGCAGTNGTATTCATTCTGGTTGCAAATCAACAGCTTTGGGGAAGCATCGTCGAACCCCAGTTAGCCGGGCAGAGGTTGGATATGTCACCTATAGTCCTCCTGTCCTTGGTGGCTTTCTGGTATTGGGCGTGGGGCCTCACGGGAATGATTCTCGGCGTACCTCTGGCAGTCATAATGAAGATCTTGCTCGAGTCGGATGAGCGCACACTCCCAATTGCAATTATGCTATCGAGAAATCCGCCATTATCTGTGGACGACAACGATCAGGTTTCCATCAGTCGAGACTCTGAGTAGTGACGATTCTGAGACATTGTGCAATCCTCTTGTTGAGAGTGAGAANAACTCGTCTTCAATCGACCATCTCCCACCTTTTAGTGTAACAGATTCACAAGGCTCAAGAGCAAAAACTGAGAAGTCNTTTCCAGGTTCAATNTCGATCAAAAAATCAACACAACCAGGAGCAACTCTGTAACTCACAGTTTGACTGGAGTGAAGCCTCATTGTGACTTCATCNGGGGCCTCAACGACTGAACCCCATATCCCTAGTTGATGCCCCTCGCATCCACCCTCCATCCCAATCACGTCCATCTGGTCATATCCTTTCTTGTACAGGTATTGAATCGCCTTCGAAAGATCACTGGATTCCTGATTTCCAAGTTGAATTTTCTCGACTCCTTCATGTGAATTTTCGGTCGAGTCCAGATCGCCGAGAATAAGGTCAACTTGGACGCCAGCTCTTTGTGCTCGATCACTGCCTCCGTCGATTCCCACTATCAGGTCGGCTTCAGAGATGATCGATCTCTGGATATCCGCGGTTGGCCCATTCGAGTTAAGCCACAATACAGCGCGCATTACCTAGACCTCGACANNTANTTTCCATCTATGACGAGGGCCTTGCCATCAATTTCNATCGTTGGTTTGATGAGGAGCCCCCTGACATTGGTTGAAACATTTGCAGAGCCACCAAGNCCCACATTGTTGCCAAACGCAAACATGGCGCCCCCCCTCCAGCATTGATCTTCAAGAAGACCGAGACCTCTTTTGGCTCTTGGATTCATGCCGAAACTGAACTCTGAGAAGGTTCTGACAAGATGCCCCTTCCCCGATCGCATTCCCTCCGAGGCCAATTCGAATTCTGATTCAATGTCTGCAGAAATAGAATCGCCCGTCGCAGATGATAACAACCCGTCTTTGACCGTAATCTGAAGTGGCTTCCCAAGCTCANTGCCTTCCCATGACCCATCGAGAATGAGCCTTCCTTGAGCAGTGCCCTCCTTGGGCATGACAAATACCCTCCCAGCAGGCAGATTCGTGACTTGCCCCGGNCGAGTGCAGATGCCAGTATCCTCCAATATCCATCTACTTCCCGCTTGGAAGCGTAAATCAGTTCCAAGAGAACTTGTGACTCTGACTTCACGCGCTCTTCGAAGCCTGGATCCCATACTCGCGATTTCAGTCGCCATTGCGTTATGATCTGCTGTAAATCCGCCTCTGGCAAATGACTCAACTCCAACTCCTGGAATTGATGCTATTCTTGCACCCTCTCTTGAGGCCGTNGCCCTCGCCCTTGTGTGTGTCATCGACTTCGTNGTCAGGAGGAATATCACGTCCTGCCTCTTCATCAGATCGGATACCGGGGAAGGCGGCTCAATCCCTTGCTCTTCGAGTTCCGGCATCATCATCATTAGCACTCTTGAAGTCACTTCAGAAGACGCCTCATACACCGCTCTTGCAATTTTTGTAGTCTTGGTGTCAGTTACGATAAGCACGTTCTCATGCTCTCTAACCTCCAAGCAGGAATGGATTACCGTCCTCGCAGATATCAGTAGGTCTTCCTCACTAACATCTATTCCGCCTGATTCAGCCATGCTCGCAATACCCCCGATACAACGCTGGCTCACGGTCGACCTTGGTAAAACGTCTGTATCAAAATATACTAAATTTATCAAATCATAATACCAAGTTGTTCATATCCTCAAAGTTCCTAGTCGCCTCTATGAAGCGCATCTCGACAATCGCTGTGATACTCGCTCTTCTGATGCAAGGATGCCTCGCATCGGTGAATCCGGATGATGAATTATGGCCCTCTGATGGCGATTATCCTAGACTCGAACTATCAGAAAAATCCAGGTCCAGTGCCGTCCTTCAAAATTTCAATGACTGCGACTCATTGCTACAGACACTCCAACAGAACCTTCTCGATGAGATGGCCGTACGACTCGACCAGGAATCATACTGGCACTGGGCTAACCCAATACTACGTGCCGGAGGGGTCTGGTTCGACGATGCTATGGCGGAAGGAGCAGACACCGCTCTAGACAGCACAACTGAATCATCTCCATCCAGGGAAGGCGAGTATTCAGGAACCAATAACCAAGAATCTGGTGTAGATGAGGCGGATTTCCTGAAGACAGATGGGTTCCACACATACATGCTCAATGGTCAATTGTTGTTGATCATGGGAATACCTGAATTCGGACAGATCAACCTCCTAAGTACGATGCAAATCGAAGGAAACCCGATGTCAATGATGATTGAAGGAGATACCATGGTGGTCGCCTCCTCCATATATGGGTGGCAGCTAGAAGAAGGCCATCCCTTGATGCCCATCCTCGCTAAGGAATACACCTATCCGAATTCTGATTATGTCTACAAACATTATCGATCTAATTTGGTTAAGTACTCAATCATCGACATAAGCGATAGAAATTCTCCATCCATCCAGCATGAGCTGTACCTGGAAGGAAACTACAACACTGCTCGCTTGGTGGACGGCACTGTACGAAGCATTACCCATGCACAGATGGATGTCTGGGGTCTGGAGTATTATGTTACTCTTCCAGACGAATACTGGTCCATTGAAGATGTGTATGAGCGAATGGACGTCTGGAATTCTTCTCTTCTACAGACATTGTCCGATAATCGTGATAGAATCCTGATGCTAACACTCGAAGATCTCCTCCCCCAAAGATATGTAATGGATGGGAACGATGTGATCACTCTGCCATATTCTGTCAGTGAATGCAACGAGTATGCGGCATCGTCCGACAGCGTGGCACGAGGCTTCTTATCGATTACAACTTTCGACATATCAAATGATTATGTATCCATGGAGGTCGATCATATAGCATCATCATGGGCCCACGTGTACGCTTCACCTGATGCGCTGGTTTTCGCTGAACCTGCAAATGACTGGTGGTGGTTTTGGGGCAATGATGAATATGAGGATGCAACTAATATCCATGTATTCGATATCTCCCAACCAGGAACAACATCCTATGTTGCGTCTGGCAGAGTATCTGGAACCGTCCAAGATCAGTTTTCGATATCCGAGTTTCAGGGAGTCATACGAGTCGCCTCAACTACCGACGCGTGGGGGCGTTGGTGGATATCGGATTCTATGAATTCGGAAACCGACGAACCTGTATTCACTGGCCCATCCAACAGAGTCACTATGCTAGAACCAACTTCATCTGGCGATTTAGATCAGATTGGTATAATCGAGGGAATAGCTGATGGGGAGAGGATATGGAGTGCCCGATTCATGGGGGACAGAGCATATCTCGTCACATTTGAAAACATAGACCCTCTTTGGGTTCTAGACCTGTCTGATCCTGTCAACCCCATCATACTGGGTGAGTTGGAGGTTCCCGGAGTCTCAACATACATCCATCCTGTTGATGAGAATACCCTCCTGACTATCGGAATTGGACCGGGTGATGACGGTCTTGGACTCGATTGGTCTATGACTCAAATATCGCTCTTCGACGTCAGCGATCCTACGAATCCGACATTGGCCGACTCTCTGCCGATATCGCCAGTTTACGCGGATGATGATTGCCAAAATATCCGTACCTGCGGTTGGTCTTGGTCGTGGTCGGAAGCAACATACGAACACAAGGCATTCACATATTGGGCGCCAGAAAATATGCTTGCAGTACCCCTATCCACTTATCGATACGTGTACGATGAAAACTACTATGACGGCGGCTATGAACACATTTCGATGCTAAAGCTGATTGATGTAGATACGGAAAATCTGAGCTTATCTGAACACGGCGAAATAGACCACTCATCGTTCTATAACGACGACGATGGACCAAATTGGTGGTTCTATAGCACCAGTATTCGACGGTCGATATTCATGGGAGACTACATCTATGCATTCTCCACTCAGGGCGTAACAATCCACAATACCGCTGACCTGACTCATATGCAAGATATGCTAATCCCCGGATCGCACTATGTGGAAGATGTAGGGGAAGAAGAGTCTGAACAGGAGTCAAACGAGTCCTCGGGAGAAGATGAACCATGTCCCGATGGCTCTGAAGGAGATTCCTGCCAAGATTAGAATCGGTTGAACTTCAATACCCTTCCAGTAGAACCAGGTTCAGCCACAGATATCCCCTTTAGAGATCCCCCGACCTCTCGTCTGTGAACTATTTCTCCATCTACGATGGTGTATATCGGCCACCCCGTCAGCTCTCTTCCCGCATAGGGCGTCCATCCTACCTTTGTCCATGTATCTTCATCAGAGATGATCCGGTGCGTCTCCAGATCAACCAGTGTCAAATCAGCATCATATCCTTCTATTATCGATCCTTTCTTCTCGACTCCGTAGACCTTTGCTGGCCCTTCACACATCCAATTCACTACGTCTGTGACACTACATTTCCCGCCCACTGCGTGAGTGAGCATCACAGGCAGCGATGTTTCAACCCCTGGCATTCCAGCCGGGGCTTTGGGGAAACCAGCTGATTTGGCTTCCAATGTATGCGGGGCATGGTCTGTCACAATACAATCTATGGTGCCGTCTTTGAGGCGCTTCCAGAGGGTCTCCTTATCCTCTGTGTACCTGATTGGGGGATTCATCAGGGCTCTAACGCCTAGTTTTTCAACATCATCTTGGTCAAAGGTTAGGTGCTGGGTACAAACTTCGGTTGTGATTAAATCTCCTTTATTTCCTACTAACCAATCTGCTTCTGTGGCGCTGGTAAGATGCACGATATGTAATCGATGGTCATAATCGCGTGCCAGACCAGCCGCGCGCTTCGTCGCCATGAAAGCACACTCCACATCTCGACATTCGGCATGAGCCGCAATATCCGTCCGATGTGCATACTCGCTTATTCGAGTTTGGAGGCGAGCCTCATCTTCCGCATGGGTTGCAATGATCCCTCCCGTATTTGAGAAGATATTTTCCAGATGCCTTTGCTCATGGACAAGCAAATCTCCTGTGCTGCTCCCCATGAAAACCTTGATTCCACAAACTCCATCCATCCCTTCTACGTCCTGCAAATCACTCACATTATCCTTAGTCGCACCGACAAAGAAACCATGGTGAGTCACAGTTTTCTTCGCAGCCAGGCCAATTTTTGCCTCGAGAGTTGCCCGATTAGTGGCATTGGGTATGTTATTTGGCATATCCAAGAATGAAGTTACACCACCGGCAGCAGCAGCGCGACTCCCGCTCCGAAGATCTTCTTTTTCAGGCTGACCAGGCTCCCGGAAGTGCACATGTGGATCAATAACGCCCGGAAGTAGATGTAATCCCGTGGCATCGATAGTATACTCGCCATTTTGAGGCTCTAAACCACCGCCAGGCGCAATAGTGGCGATTGAACCATTAGTAACTCGAAGGTCTCCCCTTGTTACTCCATCAGGCAAAACTAACGATACATTTTGAATCAGCATATGGCCGGTCATGTGTGGTTCCAATGTCACCGTAATGCAGCCATCACAATACTGTTTTCATTATGGGAATAACATTCTATCTCCCCGCTCGCTTCAAATAAGCGATGGCACAGCGAACAAGCAGCGGGTTGGAGTAGTCAGGTTATCTCGTCGGGCTCATAACCCGGAGACCGGTGGTTCAAATCCACCATCCGCTACCACATCCATTTCAAAGTGAACGTGAGTTGAAAGTGAATATTCGATAGACTCAGAGCCATCTTCATGTTGAAAAATACAATTCTAGTAAACAAGGGTCAATGCGTGTTTCATATACCCTCGTTGCTGAGAGAAGGATATGGCATCAAAGAAGACCACACAGAAAATCGAAGACGAAGAGATAGTAATCGATGCTGAAGATGAAGAACCAGGCATCGAAGATTTACCGGGCGTAGGGCCAGCAACTGCAGAGAAACTCAGAGAAGCGGGATTCGACGAACTCATGACTATTGCAGTCATGAGTCCGAAAGAACTCGGCGACCAAGCAGAATTAGGCGAAGCTGTCGCATCGAAAATAATTGCAGGTGCTAAGAAGATGGTAAATGTCGGTGGTTTCGTAAGCGGGGTCTCTCTTCTCGAACGCCGTTCCCAAGTCCAAAAATTGACATCTGGAGCCGCCGCTCTCGATGAACTCCTCGGAGGTGGTTTCGAGACCCAGGCAATTGTCGAGGTCTTCGGAGAGTTTGGCAGTGGAAAGACGCAGATAGGGCACCAACTCGCAGTCAATACGATCTTGCCAATTGCCCAAGGAGGATTTGATGGAGAAGTATTCTACATAGACACAGAAGACACATTCAGACCCGAAAGAATTGCTCAGATGGCGGAAGGGGCGGGACTAGATCCTAATGCTGTATTGGACAGAATACATGTTGCAAGAGCATACAACTCTGCCCATCAGATGCTACTCGTAGACGAGATTAAGAGAATGTCGAAAAGCATCGATGTTAAGATGGTCATTGTAGATTCACTGACCAGCCATTTCCGAGCTGAGTATGTTGGGAGAGGCATGCTCGCAGACAGACAACAGAAATTGAACAAGCATCTCAAAGAACTCAAGCAACTTTCCGATGTGAACAACGCACTCGTACTTGTCACAAATCAGGTGATGTCGAATCCAGGGACAATGTGGGGAGATCCAACTAAGGCGATTGGCGGACATATTGTGGGCCATGCAAGCACATTCAGGCTTTACTTGCGTAAGTCAAAGGGCGGCAGGAGAATAGCCAGACTAATTGATAGCCCAAATCTTCCAGAGGGCGAAGCTGTATTCACAGTCACAGCAGAAGGAATCAGAGAGTAACCGGTTAAACAGAAAGCTCAGAGAGCGATTTTCTGACCGAACTTACGAGATTCCCAATATGCCCCTCGTCGAAACTCAACTCGATGTCTGCTGATTCAAAAAGATGAGGAAGCGTACGCGTATTGCCGAGTTTCATGGCATTCGCATAATCATTCAGAGCCTTCTCCGGATCATCAAGCTGAGTCATCCATATTTGCAAAGCCCCAAGTTGAGCTATTCCGTATTCGATGTAGTAGAAAGGCGCCCCAAATAAGTGGCCTTGAGTTTGCCAAAAGAGTGCCTCGTCTTCTTCGAATCCATTCCAGTTTGTCTTGGGCCCATATTTCGCCCTAAGGTCAAGCCATGCTTTCGAGCGTTCCTCGCGTGTATGGTTTGGATTTGAGTACATCCAGTGTTGAAATGCATCAATTCTACATATCCATGCGAGAAGGCCGATAATGGCCTCAAGATGCATCTTCCTCGCACGATCTGTGGTTTCTTTCGAGTCATAGAACTCGCCCCAGTAGGGCTGAGTAAGAAGTTCCATTGACATCGAAGCAACCTCTGCAAACTCGATTGGATAGTTACGATCCTGTATGAGGTCATGATGACTACAATACATCGTATGGAAAGCATGTCCAGCTTCATGAATCATGGTCTCTACATCCCCTTGCTGACCCGATGCATTCATGAAAATGAAAGGGAGTCCGGTTTTTTCCAAATTATACTGGTATCCCCCCGGGGCCTTTCCCTTCCTGCTGTCAAGATCCAGAACTTCGCCCTCAATCAGTCGATTGAACATTTCACCCAATTCAGGAGATAGCGAATGGAAGACCTTCGAAGTGATTGATACCAAATCATCCACTTCTTCGAAAGGCTGTAGAGGGGGCCGTCCAAAAATATCGGGAGAATCTCCTGACTTCTCATTAACGTCCCAGGGCATCAACTCATCGTATTCGAAACCATTTCGACGTTCTTCATTTATGCTGTGAATCAAAGGCATACAATGAATCTCTACAGCCTCATGAAACGCTAGACAATCTTTCGGAGTATAATCAAACCTCTCCATGGAACGGAATGCATAGTCTACATAGTTTTCAAATCCTGAATTAATGGCTATAGTATGCCTTATGCGGACTAAGTCGTCCATGATTTCAGATATTCTTTCTGAATCGATCATTCTCCTCTCTCTGATTTTCGTCCATGCCAGACGTCGAATATCGCGATCATTGGATTCCAAGAATTTTCTCATCTGAGGCATCGTACGCTCCATGCCATCGAATTCCACAGTCATCGCACCAGTAATCTTCTGATATTCCGTGGATAGTCTCGTACAT
>PAJN01000015.1 GCA_002710205.1 Methanobacteriota archaeon
GATTTAGGCCGTCCTAGGAGTGATGGATGGATTATGGGATTCACACGTCTGATACTTAGTGATGGCAGACCAATAATGGCGAGTGACGAGGAAGAGTAATCAATCAAACATTGATCCAAGACCTTCGAATTCAGAAGGCTCTTCTTGTACTTCTTTAGTTTCTATATACTGAGGAGCTTCGGAAATAATTTCTGAATCATCAACAAAAGAAAAGGCCTCATCAGTAGCACCCACTACATCCATTCCATTGCTAATGCCTTGAGGTGTGGCATTAGCTGCTGCTACGGCGGAACTACCTGCCGTTTGAGCCTTAGATGCTAATCCAGCGGCTGTCGTTGCGGCAATTCCTACTCCTATTCCGACGGCTGCACCAGTTACGGTTCCAACCGTTCTTCCAATGGATACGATTGCTCCTCCGTCTCCTTCCTCTTCTGGAGTTTTGATTGCTACTTCATCTCCTAAGCGCATCCACTCAGGAGGTGTTCCAGAGCCACCTCCTAGGCATGCTAGAGTAGTAAATGCCGCCAGGGGCATGACAGCGAGAGCAGTCAATAAATCTAGGAATGAAGCTTCAGGTACGCTGCCGATTTGTAGGAAATCTTCCATGAATGATTGCTCAAGATGTAATGTGTTTGAAACATCAGCTCCAACCCATGAAAGAACAATTACGCTTGCTAGTCTTCCCATCAGCCACAATACCAGAACTGGTGCCAGCCATGACAATTTGGTCATAGAAATAAGCCACCTTCGGGTAAATGCGGCGATTGTAATGTGTTTCCTAGCGAATTTTGGAAATACGCGCATCACGAAAATTAGTACGATTAGATAGCATGCTAATGCTACTTCTAGTCGACGGTTTGACCTTATCCATTCATCGGGAATGAATATGACAAATCCTAGCGGAATCACAACTAGCATCAGTTGGAATGGAATTGCAAGTAGAACAAGTCCTCCATGTGTGGATAGCAAGGAATGTCTTTTGTGAATTCTATCACTTACCATTACTGTCAATTTTGCATGGGGAGAATGAGCATGGTTTCTTCGCGAATTACGTAAAGTTGTAGCGTCACGTTTTGCTCTAGTAAGTCCCAATGCTGCCTTCCATCCACCTTTTTCTACAATCCAAACCGGAGTGAAACCTCCAAAAATCAGGGCGAGTAAGAGGGCGATCATACCGTATGCTAGAGATGCTGCTACAATCCAAGGAATCATTTCTGATTGGAATGACATTGTGAAATTCTCTGAAGCCATTTCAAATTCAATGAGGTACGTAATTGAGAATGCAGCCATTGGAGTAAGGAAAATCTGACAGAAAACTAGCCCTGTTAACCAGAGCCGAGCCGCTAGAGGCCCTTTGTCAGAATACTCACTCACGAAATTATCCCGTCCCTTTGCTTTCTCAAAGGTTGCCCTAGATTTACTTGAAATAAAGGCGATTAAATCAGTTAAATCTGAAATTCGCACCTGTCCCCTTCGGGGACACGTGAAGGCGACATTCATATGCGGAATGATAGTCGCATGCTCGTTGATGAATATGCGAAAGACGTTACCATTGTTTTTGGTGAGCCTACTTTTGATGCAATCTATATTGACAATTTCAGTTCAGAATGTCGAAGCCACAATGGGGCGCGGTGGCTCTACGGATGATTTTTCAGTGACTGAGATTTCTATTAATTCTACTTCTGCAAGTCAATGGATTCAACCAGATGGTAGCGTAGTGATGTATGTCGCTAAGGGCGAACTCGTGGAAATATCTGTTGAGGTAAAGCGAGGTGGTGCTTCACTCCAAGGTTCAAACGCAACGGTTACTGTCGAAATGGTACATCCAATCGGCTTCGTAATGAATACGAGTTCATGGAGTACTACTCCACTGCTGGGTAGCCAGTCCTTCACAGATTCTTTCGAATGGGAAGCATTTGTTGCTCACTCTTATCTTGATGTATCCAATAACGAATTATCTGGCGGAATAATCATCAGAGCACATGTGTTCAATCCTTCAGATGACCGAAATGAAAATGACATGCTAGAGATGGAACTACCAGTTGCTCTCTCAAGAGATGACATGGATGCAGAAGGAGATCCAAGAGATTCAGCACTTCCAGCAGCTGTAATCCCTACATTTTACGGAGGAGAGTATCCACTTGACGGAAGCGATGCTACCGGAATTGGAATTTGGCAAGAAGATAATTCGGCATCCGCAGTAGGAGATGCTAACTGGAGGCATTCCAACTCAGGTTCAGATTATCCTTCTGCTTCTAGGAGTCGCCTAGTATTTGCCTTCAGAGGAACTAGTAGCAACTGTGGATATGGTGCGTCTTTGGATGGTGGATTGTCTCAGGCATACATCCAATGGATGTGTAAGATGCAACTCAACTCTGCGGCTCTGATGTCTGCTCAGATGCATGTTCAGACATGGGGTCAAATGGGCGCAGGAGACTTTGTTGCGCTTGAATTGTGGAGAGGAAATGGGGCGCCTGAGAGCACAATCTCTCATAATTTCGTTGAGGATGCACCAAGTACGAGTCCAGGTCAATGGAGTAATATTTCATGGGACCCAACAGACCAACTTGGAGGACATTCTTGGTCATACGGTATATTGTTCCAATCTGATGGTTCAGGAGCAACTAGCGGTATGCATGTTGATGATTTCGTAATGTTCGCTGTGGAGAAAGTCAGCGAATTCACATTAGACATCAATTGTGATGATCCAACCGGCGGTTACACAACACCTCCAAATACAATCATTCCAATGTATTGTACTGTCAAGAATAATGGTTACCAATCTGCGCAAGTTCGAATCAGTTCCAATGTTTCTAATGTTTCTTGGATGAATCCAAGTCTACCTGCAATTCGAATCGACAGTGAAAACCCTAACCAGCACGGAACCACTGTTATGTTGCCAGCTATACCTGGAGGAAACACTACTGAAATGTGGATCAACCTCTCAGTCCCTGCTGGAGCAGACGTACAACAGCAGGTTTGGCAAGTTTGGTGGGAGGATGCAGGAGGAACCCAGCTAGGTGAGATGGGCAGAATAACTGCTGATTTAGCAATTACAGAACAGTATGGAGTCCATCTATCTTCGACCGCTCCATTACTTGCAGATAGCCTGCATCCTGGTGAAACTACATCGATACCATTCAAATTACAGAACGCAGGAAATAGAGAAGCAGGCTACACTGTAACTTCGAGTTTCCAAAGTGAAGGTTGGGTTTCCTATGTCACAGATTTGAATCATAGCATTGTTCAGATGCCTATGCCTCTGGCTAAGGGAGAAGAGGTTCAGTTAATGCTGAATGTCACATCCCCTAGTGATGCAACACCTGGGGAAGTTCCATTCTCTCTACGTGCAGTTTGTCCTTCATGTGGTGAATCATTGTTCGGAACTGATGTAATCTCCAAGAAAATCGAGATACCAGTTCTAAGAGAAGTGGAAATGTATGCTGAAGATATGGAAATNATGGCTCCAGCCAACGGTAATACTAGAGTAGTTTACATCGATTTGTTGAATCTTGGAAATGACGATGAAGCATATTCCTTGGACTTAGTACAATCAAATTGGAGGCTACAAGCATTCCTTTCATCTGATGAAACTCCAATTCTAGATGCCTGGGATGGAGAAACCAGTATTGCACTGAACTTGCCAATGCCAGTTGGCCTTGCTCCTGGACTATACACTGCAAGAGTGACAGCAACTAGTGTTGATGACCCAACTGTTTCCGAACAGATCACTATCAACATAGATGTTACAGATACTTCTGCGGTCTTTGTTTCTGATGAAGACGCAGACCAATCATACATCCCCGGTTCTGAAGCGCAATCGATGCGCTTCGAAGTAAGAAATGATGGTAACCAAGATGATAGATTCACTATGAGTATGGAAATGCCAGAAGGCATGAATGCAGAATTTGTTCAACTTGTAGACGGAGATTTAACTCCTATTCTTGAACCGGGTTCCTCTTACAACGTAACTGTAAGGTTCTGGTTCGATGAAGGTACAAACGGGCAATTGATTCTCAAGGTAATCGCTACCAGTGTAAACGATCCTACTGTTTCAAGCAATGGTAAGTGTACTTACCGAGTTGGCTCCCAGAACTGGTTGAGAATTATCTCTACAGAATCGACAATAATTGACGAAGCAGGAGAATATGAGGTCATCGTAACTGTCAGAAATCAGTACAATGACGGCCAATCCGTAACAATGGATCTTGACCAAGGTGGCACAAACCGCTGGTATAGCGCTTCAGTTTCAGCTAACGACAGAGATTTCTGGTTGGAAGTCGAAGGTAATCGAGAAGTTACCATCAAATTCGTAGTCCAGAGTTCAAGCCTTGAAAACCTGGACGAAGAGTTCATTGAAACAACAGTTACAGTTTGGGCTATTTCTAATTCAGTTGAAGACGCAGCATCTTTGGAATTGCCTGTGACTTTGAAGCGAACCTCGTCAGATGCGGATTCAGCATCTGCTGGTGAAGAATCCATAGATTGGGTTGGAATCGGCATATGGGTCGTTGGCGGCGCAATTATCGTAGCATTGCTTGGTGTTCTATTGATGGTCCTCAACAGCGAAGAAGAGGATGAAGAACAAGATTGGGCAGGAGATGGTTACGAAGATAACTTGACTGCAACCTATGGAGCGGTCGCAGCAGCACCAAATGTTGGTTCCATGGAAATGAGCGCTCCTAGCGTATCTCCTCCTACGCCGGAACCTGCAGTCCAATCAGGCCCTCCGGTACCAGCAGAAGGACTTCCTGAAGGCTGGACAATGGAACAATGGAGCCACTACGGACAGCAATGGCTGGACAATAACCGCTGATTTTCAATTGCGATGGGTTGAAGATAGGCTTCCCGTGGGATAGGTTGCCGAGGTAGTTACATGTATGGAAATGGACAGGCNCCAATCTTCATTCTGAAGGAAGGAGTACAGAGAACGAGGGGCCGTAGTGCTCAATCTAACAATATTGCAGCAGCAAAGGCAGTAGCAGATGCAGTTCGCAGCACTCTTGGTCCTAAAGGAATGGACAAGATGTTAGTAGATAGCATGGGCGATGTTGTAATTACAAATGACGGAGCTACCATTCTCAAAGAAATGGATATTGAACATCCTGCTGCAAAGATGATTATTGAAGTAGCNAAAACTCAAGAACAGCACTGCTATGATGGAACCACATCTGCAGTTGTTTTGTCTGGTGAATTGTTGAAAAGATCTGAAGATTTAATCGAGCAAAATGTTCACCCTACTGTAATTTGTGAAGGTTTCAGGCTTGCTGCAGAAAAGGCAGTAGGATGTCTCGAATCACATGGAATTTCCACAGAAAACGACGACTCCGTTCTATTGGAGGTNGCTAAGACCTCACTAACTGGCAAATCCGCTGGTGCAGTCAAGTCATTTTTAGCAGATATTTGTGTAAGGGCGGTTAATTCAGTTGGCACAATTGAAGATGGTGAAAGGTTGGTAGATCTATCAGATATCAAGGTAGAAAAGCGCCAGGGTGGTTCTATCAAGGATAGCACACTGGTTGACGGAATCATTCTGGACAAGGAAAGAGTTCACGCAGGTATGCCTCGCTCTGTTTCTGATGCAAAGGTCGCACTGATTAACAGCGCAATCGAAGTAAAGAAAACTGAGGTTGATGCAAAGATTCAGATTACAGACCCTTCAATGCTCGCTTCTTTCCTCGAAGAAGAAGAGAATTACATCAAGGGGCTAGTCGAGAAAATTCAGGCTAGTGGAGCTAATGTAATCATTTGTCAAAAAGGAATTGACGACCTCGCCCAGCACTACATGTCCAAGGCAGGAATCTTCGCAATCAGAAGAGCGAAAAAGAGCGACATGGAGGCACTCTCAAAAGCAACCGGTGGTCGTGTTGTAACTAACATTGACGATTTGACTGNTGCTGATTTGGGCGCTGCTGCAAAGGTAGAAGAGCGTAAAATCGGAGAGTCCGATATGACATTCATTACTGGTTGTCCTGAAGCAAAGTCTGTCTCAGTACTGCTACGCGGTGGAACAGAGCACGTTGTAGACGAAATCCGTCGTGCTTTCGATGACGCAGTTGGCGTAGTATCNGTGGCTTGGGAAGATGGGGCAGTCCTAACCGGGGGCGGCAGTGTTCTAGCAGCACTATCTCGTGAATTGAGATCTTATGCTGAGTCGGTAGGTGGCCGTGAACAGATGGCAATCGAAGCATTTGCAAGTGCTCTGGAAATCATCCCAAGAACCCTTGCAGAAAACGCTGGTTTGGACCCAGTCAACACAATTATAGAATTGAGAAAGGCTCATGCTGACGGCAAAGGATACTCTGGAATCAATGTAGAAGATGGTGGAGTTATGGATATGTGCGAAGCTAATGTCCTCGAGCCACAAAGAGTTGTCGAACAAGCGATTCAATCTGCTACTGAAACAGCAATAATGATTCTAAGAATTGATGATGTCATTTCGTCTAAAGGTATGTCTGGTGATGATATGATGGGTGGAATGGACGATTTCCACATGTGATTAGTTGAGTTACTTTCTGGCACGATAAATTCTCTCCCTTTAGGGAGAGGTACGAACCTTCAAAGGCTAAATCACTGTGGCACAAACGTCTGAGAGGTGATTCTATGTCGGGAGTGGTTGGCAATCCGGAATTGGCTATTTTCTTTGGTTCCCAAACAGGTAATGCTGAAGAGTTGGCAGGCAATACTGCCAAGATGGCAAAAAAAGTAGGCTTTGTTCCTAAGGTAATCGACATGGATGGTTTCAATCCATCCAATTTTGCAAATTTCAAGCGTATTCTGATTATCACATCCACTTGGGGTGAAGGCGATATGCCTGATAACGCAGAAGACCTTTGGATTGCAACCAATGAATCCAATCCTGGCTTGTCAGGAGTCAGTTTTTCAGTTTGTGCAATTGGCGATACTTCATACGACGAATTCTGCAAGGCAGGAATCGATTGGGATGAAAAGTTCGTTTCATTAGGGGCTACTAGGGCGCATCCTATCCAACTTTGTGATGTTGATTATGAGCCTGAGTGGTCCAAGTGGGCAGATGCAGTAATTCCTGTTATGGCTGCGATTGATGGAGGCGCATCAAGTGCTGAATCTGAAGAAAGTTCTGAATCTAGCGAAGAAGTAGCCACCACCACAACTGCAACAATCAGTGCAGATGCTGGTGATCTCGGAGAAATTATGAGTGGCGATAGGAGCCTTGCAATTTTCTTCGGTTCACAAACCGGAAACGCAGCAGGTTTAGCCGAAAAGACAGCTAAGATGGCTGTAAACTATGGGTTGGAGCCAACAGTTATCGATATGGACGGATATGATCCTGCGGCTTTTTCATCTCACAAG
Organism: Methanobacteriota archaeon; assembly: GCA_002710205.1. Classification (GTDB taxonomy): domain Archaea; phylum Thermoplasmatota; class Poseidoniia; order Poseidoniales; family Poseidoniaceae; genus MGIIa-K1. The sequence continues at coordinate 7,333 of PAJN01000015.1, forward strand.
AGAATCCTAGTAATCACCTCTACATGGGGAGAAGGCGAGATGCCCGACAATGCAGATGCTTTGTGGAATGCTACAGTAGCTAGCAACCCTCCAATGTCCAAAGTACACTTTTCTGTTTGTGCAATTGGCGACACTTCCTATGATGAGTTCTGTAAAGCAGGACTTGATTGGGACGAGAAATTCAAAGCTCTAGGAGCAACATGTATCGAAGAAATCAAACTTTGTGATGTAGATTTCGAACCTCCTTGGTTGGAATGGGCACCTCTAGCACTTTCCAAGATTGCTTGTGTTGATTCTTCAGGTACTTTCCACGAAGATTTGCTCGAAGCAATGATTGCATATGGAGCAGGTGATGAAGAAGAAGCAGATGTTGGCGATTTCGCACCTGGTCAAATCGTGCAAGCAGATTTGTCAATTACAATGCGTATATTCAGATACAATCCAATATTGGCTCAATCGGGATATGACACAGTAGCTGTGGCGCTTCCTGGTCATGCTTCAATCGAAGATGCATTAGTCGCAGTTAAGCGTGAAGTTGACGGTTCACTGACATTTAGAAGCGGTTCAATTGCAGGTCAAGACCCTCTAACTGGGATCAAAGCAAACGGTAGAATATTGCCTGCAGATACAACACGAATTTGTGATGTAGTGTCGGATGGCGATACTCTAACCATAGAACCAGTACCTGGGTATGATGTTGTAAAGGACCTGATGGTTTCCTATGACCGCTATGATTCTGTTCGTGCAGAATCAAAACCGTGGATGGAAGCAGACCCTCGCCAAGGTGAGAGATTAATTTCTGGTGCAGCAATGGGCACTATGACATCCGCCGAAGCAACACACTTGCACACATTGGCAGATGTTGGGTCTCTTCAATTAGTCAACGCAATGTCTGACACATATGATGTCGATGAAGAATATTCAGGGCCAGGAATCGCATTACAAAGATGGGTTAGAAGCCAAGACCCTCGTTCTGGAGACGGTCATGTCAAGCAGATGTTCGAACTTATGCAAAGAAAGGGTGGAGTTTGGGATGAAGCAGATATCTCCTCGATTCAAAGACATGGCATCGACGGCTCACAGGCTGCTGATTCATTGTATGCTGCAAGAGCAAGACTGCTGGCAGAATACAAGTTCACTGGTCGCAGCGGTAGACTTGTCAAGCACTATTCACGCTCAGTAAAGATGTCCGGAAATGTCAATGAGACAACTCTGTACCGTTCGGTTCTAGGCCCTCTTGGACTTGGCTCCAATATTATGAATGGAGTTTCTCTACGAATGATGCTTGGATTTACCAGAAATGGTGGCCCGATCATGCGTGGATTCCAAGGTATGTTGGTGCCTCCAGCAGGAATTGGAAAGATTCCAAATATGTTCAACGGCAAGGTTGCTAATCATCATGAAGTGGTTGCAATCTTCAATGAATTGGATAGTAGATTCTGAGGTGATATGATGGTAAAGTATTCTTATTATCCCGGAAATGTAGCACGTCAATCTTCTTACGAGGTTGAAGATACAATTCAACCACTGTGCAAGACTTTAGGAATTGATTTGATAGAGATTGTTGGCTACAACAGCGATGGTGGTAATATCATCAAGCAAGGTAATAAGAACCTACAACTGACCCTAAATGCAAGAAATATTGCCTTAGCCGAAAAGAACGGTCATGACATAATTACTGCATGTGCATCTGCTCAAGGAATTCTTCACGAGGCATTGGAAACTTTCAGAAACGATCCAATTGCACTAGCAAACGCTAACACAGTTCTATCAAAGACCTCTGGAATAACTGCAAATGCTAACGAAATAACAACCAATCATTTGCTGCATGTGCTAGTAGATGAAATCGGTTTAGAGAAGGTAGAAGCAGCGGTCATAAACCCACTAAAAATGGATGTCGCATGCTACTATGGTCCACACATGCAGCGCGCTGGTGCATGCGGAGGAGACGATCCTTGGAATCCAAATTACATGGAGAAACTAATCACTGCGCTAGGTGGCAGGCCTGTTGAATACAAATCGAAAACCTCCAGTGTTGGAAATCCTTCTCTCCTATCCTTAGGAGACTCAGTCATGAAAATGACAGCTAGGGTTCTCAATGATGCAAAGAGGGCAGGTGCCCAAATTATCGTTAGCGCTTGCACTCAATCACATTCCAATTTGGATTCTTACCAAGGTAAAGCGGGAAGGGTTGCCAACAAAGACACCAATATTCCTGCAGTCAATCTAACTGAAATTATCGCCTTTGCTTTAGGACACTTCCCTGACAGATTTGCTCAGTTGAAGACTCGTGCCTTGTTGATTGGTTCCTGATTATCCATGCAGGAATTTGTACAAGTCTTTTGCTTGTATTGAAGATACTCCTTCAATCTTAGTTAGTTCGTGCTCACTCAATGCACATAGGCCCATTATATCTTTGGATACTGACATTATTCGCTTAGCGGTAGTAGTTCCGATTCCTGGTAATTCGGCAATTAGTCTGACTCTCTTTTCAAGAACTTCATCATTCCATTTCTTTGAAAGTACTCCTTCTTCATCTTGGCCGCCAATTATTGACATTATTTCTGCCGAAGCGGCTTTAATAGCAGATTTTTCAGCATCATTAGTTTTCTTTCTAGTATGTGTCATTAGCAAATCCAGAACTCTAGCTTCTCTCTTTGCAGCGATTGAAATGAATCTTGCAGTTTGTTCTGGTGAACCAGTCATCAACACGGGTAATCCGAGATCTAGAGTCACCCACGCCATCGCTCCATGCACTGCATTAGGGTGTACTCTATCAGTTTCCAGCGACTCAACAATTAGTAGAGGCCTTGGAGCGGCTGCATGTAATCTACGTGCTTGATGAATTAATCTTCCATCGATCAATGAATCTACTAAATCCCTCGCAGTTTTCCTTTCAATCAACACTCTGTCAGAAATTCTGATATCGCCGACTGCTAAACTTTCCAAACTGATATCGTGGCCATGTAATTTGAGCATTGCAGGTAATGTTGAGTTGGCTTCTCTATGATCTACTACAATTCTTGACTGGATTTCATTTTCTAAGCTATTTGCTATTACTTCTGCCTGTGCAGCAGATGATGCCTTCGATTCATAGTCTCTTGAATGTGAATTCGTACCGTCAAGAACAGGCTTCCACCATTTCTGGTCTTCTTGTTTCTGTTGTGGATTAGAAAACTCTGCCAATGACTTTTGGGCTCTAGGCCTATTCGCAGGAGTGCTCGTTTTATTCTTGACTTTCTTAGTTTCAATTTTTTCAGGAGTGACCTGTATTTTTTCTCTGTACAACCTTTTTTCTTCAGATGAAATAAACGAATCAACATCTTTTCCATCCACGCTAAATTCTGCTAAAACATCAGAACTAGGAGCAGCCCTTTTTGGTAAACGAGACTGTCTTTGTAAAGATTCTAAAGTTCTATACATCGCTTGCTCACGCTTCAATGAAGCCTGTTGCACATACTCGTCACGAGTGCCTTTGGCAATCAGGATGTGTACATCTCCATCTCTCTGTCTAGCAGTTCTGCCTCTTCTCTGAATTGCTCTAATTGCACTAGGAACTGGCTCATACAAGATCACGCTATCTGCAGCAGGTACGTCCAGTCCTTCTTCTCCCACACTAGTGGCAACTAGGACATTGATTTCTCCATCTTTGAATCTCTGTAACTGGGCGATCTGTTCTTTTTGTTTCATTCCAAGTTGGCTTCCTTTACTAGCTTGACCAACGAATCTCCCAGCTTTGACTTCAGGCTCTACAGATAGAATTTCAATTAGATTGTCTACTGTGTCCCTGTATTCTGTAAATACGATTACTTTGCCTTTGCCTACTAATCCTTCTTTTACTAGTTTGACAACTAGTGAAGGTTTTGGATGGGTCTCCAATTCTTGCTTTCTTTCTCTAAGTAAACTTGCAACGGGTGGTAATGACAGAAACCTCTTGGTTTTGCGGTCTTTTTCGAATTTTGCTCTTTCTAGATATTTGATTGCACACCTAAGACCCTGTGTGTCAAGTAAATCCAGAAGCCTGTGCAATCTACGTAGATCTCCAATACGCTTCGCAGCATCATATCCTCTTGCATCTCCTCTACCGATTGCTGCACTAGCCCTTCTTTGTGCTTCTTCAATAGCAGCAGTAGTTATTCTACCTGAACGGATTAAGAATCCAGATCTTATCAAAAATTCCGACTCTTCTGCTTCCAGTATTCTCAAAGGTCTTATGATGTCTAGAAGGCTATCTGGAATATTTAGTTCATGCTTGGTTATTTCCATCGAAGTAATGTATGGCTGCACCAAATCATCCTGTCTTTTAGTCACATGCAGTCTTTCAATACCTAGTCTTTGAATGACTTCCATTACTTTGCCTGCCTTTACTCCAGGGGATGCTGTTGCGGCTAAAATTAGCGCATCTGAAGAGGCTTCTAGATACATGTCGCCCAGTTGTGCCATTGAATCAGAACCTGTGGCATGATGTGCTTCATCGACTATCAGAAGGTCGATGCTTGAAAGCAAAATCCGGCCGCTTCGTGCATCATTACGAATAACATGAGGTGTTGCCATCACAATTTTTGCATCTTGCCAAATCTTCTCTCTCTTAACAGGTCTATCATTCCCGGTCAGAGTTACTATCTTTTCAGATTCGATATTTATGAATTCTTTAGCCATTCTTGCCTGTTGAGCAACCAATCCTGTGGTCGGAGCTACAAGGACGATTTTCCCGGAGCCATCTAATGCGTTAGCCATAGCCATCCACTGAACAGCAGTTTTACCTAGTCCAGTCGGCATTACGAGCAATGTGGATCCAGAAATCGCTTGCTTGGCCGCAAGTAATTGGTATGCTCTCGCCTCTACTCCTTCGCTTAGGCGAGGGTGAGACAGCATAGGCGTCATAACAGCAGATTGGGAGGCGGGGGGTCAAGAGGATTTGCATTAGAGGCTGTTCTGAGAATACTCATTGACCGCAATGCTTGAAGGCTGTCAATTTACATAGAGGCTCAGCGGCCCTATGCGCCGTTCTAAACCGAACCACTCATATAGGGGAGGTAAGTCGGCAACCTGCTCGATAGGCGAGTGGCCAGACACTGTGGGCAATGCACAGCACCCCATCACTACCTGTCACGATTGTGGACAGGGAGCCGGTGTCACGGCAACTCCCTAGCCTTGACAGCCTCTGTATGCCCCTTATCGGGGGGCCAATGCGGAGTAACGAAACATAGGAGGCCGAACATATGGCAAAGAGAAGTCACCCAAGACGTGGTAGCATGGCGTTTAGCCCGCGAAAGCGGTCCGCACGCCATTTTGGACATGTTAAGTCGTGGCCAGAAACCGATGCGAGCGAGGTCCGTGTACAAGGGTTCGCCGGCTGGAAAGCTGGAATGACCCATATCATGGCTCGTGATCTAAACCCAAAGTCGAACAGTGCAGGACAGGAGATTAGAGTTCCTGTTACTGTCGTAGAAGTACCAAAGATGAGAGTACTTGGTGTTCGCGGATACAAAATGACACCATACGGCAAGCAAGCCGCAGGTGAGGCATGGGTAGATGCAGAACAAATTACTGAAGCATTCCCACAGTTATTCCGCAGAATGCACAACAATGCAATGAAAGTTCATGACTCAGGAAAGCACCTAGAGGCTCTAGGCGAAGCAGATCTTGTTGAGGTCAGAATAATTGCAGCAACACAACCACATTCAATCACAGGAACTCCTTCCAAGACTCCTGAAGTAATGGAACTCGGACTAGTTGGCGGAGATACTGGAGCTAAGTTAGAGTGGGCTAAGGAGAATCTTGGCCAGGAGTTATCCATTGGTGATGTATTCGATGAAGGTGTCTTCGTAGACGCAGTCGGTGTCACAAAAGGATACGGTTGGCAAGGTGTAATCAAGAGATTCGGAGGAAAACTACAATCTCACAAGAACTCCAAGAAGCGCCGACAGCATGGAAACATGGGTGACTTCGGAACAGGATATGTTCGTAAGACAATCCGTCAAGGCGGTCAAACTGGATACCACCAGCGCACAGAATACAACAAGAGAATTCTTTCAATCGCATCTGCTGAAGACAAGGCAATTACTCCATCTGGGGGATTCCTACACTATGGTGAAGTCAACTCAGATTATGTATTGGTAAAGGGTAGCCTTCCAGGTCCTGCCAAGCGTTTGGTTAGATTCCGTGATGCAACCCGTGGTTCTGACAAGGCAGCTCACCCATACGAGATAACTTACGTTAGTACATCTAGCAAGCAGGGGGTCTGAAGATGAAGGTAACAGTACACAACATCATCAACAAGATCGAGCAAGATGAACTCGATGCAGGACGTCTACAAGAAGTATACGACATCGATGTCGAATTGGGTAAGAAGGTTTCACTTCCAGATTCATTCAGTTCTGAAATTAGATCAGATCTAGTCAAACTTGCAGTAGCAAGTGCTCGTGCAAACCGCCGACAAGCATACGGTTCCAACGCACACGTTGGAAAGCGTAAGCCAATGAGCGGTATGAAGCACTCCGTAGAATGGTGGGGTAAGGGTCGTGGTGTATCCAGAATTATGAGAAGAACTGGTCAGCGCCGTGCTGCTCAAAACCCGCACACTCTAGGTGGACGCCGTGCTCATGGACCTAAGGTCGAGAAAGACTGGTCTCGCAAACTAAACCGCAATGAGCGCAGGCTAGCACGTAACTCTGCACTAGCTGCAACTACTAACATCGATATGGTCTCCAACCGTGGGCACCGATTCGCTGAAGAAATCTCTTCACTACCTATAGTACTAGGAGACTACTCCGAAAACGGAGAGAAGATTGACATTGAAGCATTCAACCTAAATGGTGGAACTCGTAAAGTCAATGCAATTTTCGAGGCATTAGGCCTTGGAGATGACCTTCGCCGTGCTAGAGATGGTCGTAAGATTCGTGCAGGTAAGGCAACTATGCGTGGAAGAGTCCACAAGACGCCTAAGAGTGTGTTACTTGTTGTAGCAAACAAAGATGGCCTAGCAAAGGCCGCAAGAAATCTTCCTGGCGTTGATGTTGTCGCCGCTAAGGACCTATCTGCCGAGCATCTTGCTCCTGGTGGAGATCTAGGTCGTCTAACTGTCTTTACTAAGGCAGCAGTGGAGGCACTGAACTGAGGAGGTGTGATGAATGGTAAATCCGTATGACGTAATTATGCTACCGTGGATTACAGAGAAGGCTATGGAAGCTAGAACTTCCGGTAACCGCCTAGAATTCATTGTACGCCGTAGTGCTACTAAGGCTGAAATCGCTGCTGCGGTTGAAGCATTATTCGATGCTGAGGTTGCAAAAGTAAACGTTCGCAACACTAAGAACGGAAAGCTAGCAAGTGTCAAACTTGCTGAAGGATACTATGCAGATGAGGCTGCAATGCGTCTAGGCGCATTCTGATGAGGTGATAATATGGGTAAGAGAACACGTTCACAGCGAAAGGGAAGTTCACCACGTTACCGCGTGGCGAGCCACAGATTCCCTGGTTCAAACACAATGCCACGTGTAAAGGATGTCGTAGGTGAGGTAACTGAGTTGGTACACAGCCCAGTACACACTGCTCCTCTAGCACGTGTGAAACTACCAGATGGTCAAACTAACTTAGTAGTAGCAACTGAAGGAATCTCGATTGGTTCAACTGTTGCGATTGGTGACAATGTCGCCCTAAGGCCAGGTAATATCACATCTATTTCGAACATTCCAGAAGGAACAGCAATCAACAATCTAGAACTTCGCCCAGGCGATGGTGGAAAGATTGCACGTACAGCAGGTAACTCTGCAACAATCGAAGCTCACCTAGATGGTGGCAAGGTACGTGTCAGATTACCTTCAGGTGTTTCAAAAGACATGACCGGAAGCTGCAGGGCAACTATTGGAGTTCTAGCGGGTCACGGCCGTGGAGAGATGCCACTAAGAACTGCTGGAGCAGCACATTACAAGGCAAAGGCTCGTGGAAAGTTGTACCCACACGTTAGTGGTGTTGCAATGAATCCTGTGGATCACCCGCATGGTGGAGGAAATCACCAAGCTGTTCACGGTCCAAGCTCCGTTGCTCGTGGCACTCCACCGGGTGCTAAGGTGGGTAACATTGCTCCAAGCCGCACAGGACGAGGCCGCGGCAAGAAAATTTGAGGTGAGATAATATGGCAAAGAAGAAGAAGTCATTCATGACACCAAAGGCGAGCAGAAGAAAGGCTCGTAAGAAGCGCACAACAGTAACTGGCCGCAAGAAGAAAGAATTCACCTACAGAGGATACGAAGTCGAGGAACTCAAGGCAATGCCACTATGGCCTTCCGAAGAGGATCCAAGTGCTCCATCAGTAGTTACACTACTAAGTAGCCGTTCTCGAAGATCTATCTCTCGTGGTCTATCTGCTGAAAATGAGCACTTCATCAGCCGTGTGCGCCGTTCTACCGGTCGCACCATTCGCACGCATCGCCGTGATGTCCCAATCCTGCCTGAATTCGTAGGCAAGCGTATTGCTGTTCACAACGGACAGAATTTCGTTGAAATCGATGTCAAGCCAGAGATGATAGGCCACTATCTAGGAGAGTTCGCGCTAACCCGCAAGAGTGTTACTCACTCTGGACCGGGTGTTGGTGCGACCCGCTCTTCTTCACACGTGGCACTGAAGTGAGGTGATTATGATGGGTTGGAAGAAATCAGAAATGGATCGTCGCTCAAAGCGCAAAGAACTTCCTCAGAAGGGCTATACTCAGTTGCTTCAAGGAAGTCGTCTTGCTACTGCTCGTGCGGTTGAAGCAGACGTACACGTCAAGCACTGCTTCGAAATTGCACGTGCAATAAAGCACCAAACTGCTGGAGAAGCTATTACTTTCCTGAACAATGTACTGAAGATTGACAGCGACAGACCGGATATCAGAAAGAAGGCAGCTGCTGTTCCTTTCAGACTAGGTTCTGGTAACAAGAAGCGCAAGCGCTCTGGACCATCTATGGTGGGACACCGCAAGGGTGGAATCGGACCAGGTCGTTACCCAGTAAAGGCTAGCAGAATCATGATTAAACTCCTAGAGAGTTGCATGGAAAACGCTCGCCACCAGTACGAGGACATTGATCCTGAAGAGATGGTAATAACTCACTGTGCAGCACACCGTGGAACAATCAAGAGAGGTTGGACTCCACGTGCTCGTGGAAGAGCATCTCCAAAGAACCACTACCGAGTAAATCTCGAACTATTCCTAGAAGACTTCAGCGGAGTTGAAGATGAATTGGAGGACGACTTCTGAGGTGAATATCATGAGCGACAATAAGAGTACACTAAGACGCATTATCGACCGCAACGTCGAGCGCCATTTGGTCAAGGAGTTCTTGATGAACAATACCAAGAAAGCAGGTTTCGGAGGATTAGATATCCGCAGAACTCCTGCAGGAACAGAGGTTATAGTCAAGGCAGAAAGACCAGGGATGGTAATCGGGCGCAAGGGTAAGATCATCAACGATTTGCAGAAGCAATTGGATGAGAGATTCGGAATTGAAAATCCTAAACTCAAGGTCGAAGAAGTTGAAGATCCTGCACTAAATGCTCAGGTAATGGCCGAAAAGATTGCTAGCGCAATGGAGCGCGGTTGGTATTACCGTCGTGCTGGACACTCTGCAGCACTGAACATTATGGAAGCAGGTGCACGTGGAGTAATCATCACACTTGCAGGTAAGCTAACTGGTAGTAGAAACCGAACTCAGAAGTTCATTCGTGGACACGTAAAGTACTGTGGAGAAACTGCACTGGAGCACATGGATGTAGGTTATTCAGTTTGTATCAAGAAATTGGGAACAATCGGAGTAACTGTAGCAATCATGCGCAAGGGTACAAAACTACCTCACGAGATTTCAATCTATTCTGAAGAGCAACTTCGTATGAATGCTGAAGAAGCAGGCGAAGGGCAAGAAGCAGAGGAGGGATCTGAGTGACCCATGTTTCTAACAGAGAAATCGCCTCTATGAGTGCTGATGCACTTGCAGGCAGATTAGAAGAGTTGCAAGAAGAACTTCTGCAACTTCGTGCTGAACAAGCACTTGGTGGAACCCCATCTAACATGGGTGCATTCAAGGCAGTACGTCGTTCAATTGCACGAATAAAGACCAAAATGGCATCCGAGTGATACAATTTGATTAACAGAATAAAAGGAGGTGAAATGAGAATGGCTGCAATCTGTAATGTATGTGGGCTCCCAGATGAATTATGCATCTGCCAGGAGATTGCTAAGGAACAGCAGAAAGCCACAATCAGCACCGACAGGCGCCGCTATGGCAAGATTGTAACCAAGGTTGAGGGAATTGAAGATTCTGCAATCGACATCAATAAACTTGCTAAGCTGCTCAAGAACAGATGTGCTGCAGGTGGAACTGTAAAGGGCCGTGTGATTGAACTTCAAGGAGATCACAAGAAGAAGGCAGCAGCTGTTCTAAAGGACAACGGATTCAATGTGGAGGTGCGATAAGATGGTTAGCGCTCCTCTGAATCAATCTTGGATTGGATGTGACATGATTGTCACCTCTTCTCCAGATGCGGCTTTGATTGGCCGCAGCGGTCTAGTCGTAGACGAGACCAGAGAAACCATCACAATGCTCGAGAATGACCGCGAGGTTATTCTTGGCAAGAATTCTATTGAATTCAAAATCGGTGACAGCGATGTTACCATCGACGGAAAGCTGGTACGGCAGCGTTCTGAAGATAGAATATACCGTAACAAAAGGAGTGAGTGATTACGATGCGAGACATCGGAGTTG
>PAJN01000016.1 GCA_002710205.1 Methanobacteriota archaeon
GACCAATACTCAAGACCTGGAAAGAATTTCTTTCGATGTCGACCTTCAGGGTCAAAAAAAGGTAACTCCACACCCCCTTACACTGAGTATATCAACTCTTGAAATTGTAGAGTCGAACACGAAAATTGTGCTTCTCAGAAACTTTGTAATTGTTCAACCAACACCTATCTGGTCGAGTTATGACATGAGCATCTCAGTTGAAACAGGAATGATGTCAAGCTTGACCGGTGCTTCAATCAAGGGTGAAGATTCTATTGAGTTTTCAAAGAGCCGAACTCCATTTGGCGAATCAATCGACATTAGTGCTGAAGGACTGAAACCCAGTGCTACATTTTACCTCGAGGGCATGCCAAGTGGGGATTATCTCAATGCTCCACTGAGTTTGTGTGCCATTACTATTCTACTCATAGCAGGAGGGATATTCCTCTCCTTGCGCATAACACGTAACAAGAGGAGGGGCGCTCTTTGGATTGAGATGGCACTAATTCCGGCAATTATTCTGGCGCTGTTTTTGGGCTATCCTCCATACACAGTAGGGGTAATTACAGGAATTTCAATTTCAATTTGGGTAATCACTTCTGTTGCTAGCCCTAAGCGAAAAGGAATCGCAGCAGCTGTTAATCAGCCAATTTACCCGATCATTGAGTGCCCAGCTTGCAGCACACCCAACCCAATAATGACCGATGAGCGACCATTTAGGTTGCCTTGTAATGGATGTGGAAGGGTACTAAAGATAGTTGACTAATCAAAGGTGACCACTAGAAATTAGGCCGTCAAGAATACTGCTTGCGTGAATTTTAGCCTGCTCCATATCATCAGGCCAAACTGAGTTTGCCATATACAATTGACTCGCCATATCGACATCGTTGCCAGGAATCATTATTCTGTGCCAGATTAATTCTTCAAGTCTCATTGTTGAAATTCCTTCCTCACGAAGAGCGGGTAAAACCAACTCGCTTATTGCCGAACTCCTCTGCTCCAAATCCATTGTTGGCCAACCTTTAGACAAGCGTTTCAACATCATTTTTGAAAGCCCTGGAATCATTTCTATTTCTGGAAGCGGAACTTCAGGAAGTGGACAGATGTCTATTGAGCCTTCAGTGTCTAGGTGATCACGCATCAAAGATAGAACCGGATCATAATCAGAATCTGCTCCTCCTCTCAACCAACTTCCGCTTATTGCCATCGAACGTTGTTTACGTACTCTAGAACCTTCAGGAGCTAGGATTGATGCTAAAGCAGCACATATTGCCACACACTCTACGGCACCGTTGTGTTCCTTGGAAGAATTACCAAATGTGACTGAAACCGATAAAGGGAAAATGTGGACATAATTTTGATTTGTTTCAACAAAAGATTGAGTTTCATGGAATGGATCTATGTGTATAACTAAACCTTCGACCTCGGGTAATTCCGGAACGTGGTCTCTACTGACATGCCTTCGTGGAGGCAATACTCGTCTTCTGTAATGTTGTGAATTATCAAGAAGAGCAGCCTCTAATTGGGCTAAAGCTAGAACGCCTTCAATATCTGCTGGAGCCATTAACTGGACAACTTTAGCTGATGAAATCAGGGATGCAACATTACTCAAATCCTCTTCCAAAGAAGAAAAAACTGAGGTCTGGAACAGGCTATTCATTGACTCACCTAAATGATTCATCACGTAGGTGGTTATGAAGTTGAGTGTAACATCACTCTACCATCAAGCGTAGTTCGTCACGCTTGTACTTCCAATCTGCAGAGAGTTTACCCTCGCTGATGTAGTACTTTGCCAGACGGCGAATTTTTGCTTCGGTCAATTCCAAAGAACGCTTGTTGTGAATATCCTTGTGATTCCCGGAACCAAGGTGATCGATAATTCCGACAGCCTTTCGCATCAAATTCATCATGTCCTCAGGGTATGAACCACCGATGTCATTCTCAGACAGTACTGCGGAAATTCTCTTTCCAAGAACTGACCTAACATCAGGAACTGCATGTTGGTCACGAAGAATTGTACCAATGACTGCAGATGAATGACCTGCTTTGCCTAACTCAACAATTAGTTCAGTAACAGCAGCTGAATCGGTGTTTGACCACTCTGGTGCTGATTCATTGTGTGGCTTTGTGGAACCGGATTTACCTCTCCTCTTAGCGTACATACGTGCCATGATTGAACCTCCGAGCATTCCGCCGACCTATCACCCATTCTTAACCACTACGCATGGAGATTTGGTTGATTTCACAGCCTTTGGTGCATTTTTGCTAGCCTTCCTGGCGTTCCTGACCACTCCCAAGAGGGTGCTGATGCGCGCGCAGAACCGATGCACTGCTCACCTTGCATGACCAAAATATCTTCTCCTGCCTTAATCGAGGAATCATAAGATTCTAGATTTACCAGATTAATATCGCCTTTCCACTTGATATTTTCTTTCAATGTAATCCGCTTGAGCGAATTGCATCTGTCAAGTATCTCAACACCTAATCTCGCTATTGAAAATCCGCCCCTATCTGGAGCCCACATGGCAATTTGTTCCCCATCCTTGAGAATCTTCCATCTTGGGAAGCGGCCACGAACTTGAACTCCCTCCAACCATTCTGCATTCAGGTGATGCAATCTAGCAACAGAACGGAAATTGTCAAGGTTTACTTTTTCCCCACTTCGTTTTTTGGCCTGCAAATGCTCTGCAACTGCTTTCTCCAAACGTTGCAATGATTCGTAATTAGTTGCTGAGGAACCCTGTCTTGTATCGATAAGAGGAATTTCAGAATCATATTCAAAGCCTGAGTGATTAATTATTACACGATATTGATTTTTCTTGAGTAATCCATCAATCATCTTTGTCACTCGGTTGATTTCATCTTGTGTCCAATCGCCTGTAACAGGAATGTCGTAATGACCTGCAGGCCAAACTTCTTCCAAATCTCTTGGAACTAAACCTAGAGGTGATGTAACAATAACTTCGTGGCCCGAATTATGTTTCATCGCATTTCTGAAAGCTTTGTGACTTCTAGATGAGGAGTATGGTTTTCTTGCCGAGCAGGGGAGTAAAATTAGTACATCATCCAACCCTTTCGGGGATTGATATTCATTGATTATGAAATCAACCCAATCCAAAATTATTGGATCGTCATGTGATTCAATGCTGTGAACTCGCAAAGCGGTTTGTTCGCTAACAATTTGTGATAAAACCCCTTCAGACTTTGAAATCAATTTGTCTTGATTCCTCATGTGCTCTACTAATCTCGGACTATTGAGAGATTGAGATTGGGCTAACTCCCTTAATGAATTTGAAGAAATTGCAGAACGGACTTCAGCCAAGGCACTTCGCCAATGGCTATTTGCAGACTCTCCTTCCATGGCAACCCTTGGACCATTCCAAGACAATACTGCTCCGTGTGCTTCTGCCTGCTTTGTTCGAGTGGTATCGAACAGGTCTACACCAAACCAAGATAGAACCGCACAGTTATCCGGACCTCCAATACCNGGAGTCCATAGCAATGCTCCAGGGAATCTATTCTTTACCACATTGATTGCCTCAACTAATCTACCAGGGCGATTAGCCAACTGTAATGCATCGGTGAGTACTACAACATGAGGATTCAAACTTTGGTCCATTAATTCTTCATCATGGTTCAACGCTTGCCAAGAGAGTGGCAATAACTGACCTTTTGATGCGACCTCACCAGCATCAGCTTCGTCAAGGGAGGGAGGTAATACATGCCCGATAGACGCCTTCATCATTGGACCATTATCATCACTTTCCCAAGGTGCAAAAGGAGCCCTTGATTCAAGATTCAACACTCTTGGAATCCCCCCGTCACTAGAGGTGCTGAATGGCGCCCATAGAACCTCGAATTCCTCATCTGTAACAACAAGACCTGGCGTCTTTGAAACAGGATTGGAACGGTCTCCAAGAGCCCACATCCGAGACATACGATGACGAGCAATCACAGTGCGCCCAAGTCCCGCCATGAATCGGGCTGGAAGTNCGCCGGTCTTGAATCATTTGAAGGGGTATGAGTTTACCGCACCATTCATGGGACGGAGATTACTATGGCTTGTAGCCTTACTAATTCTAGCCCCTGTCGCGAGTTCTGGACATTCTGAGACAAGAATGACTGTTGATGGAATCGCTTGGTTTGATTGTGAAGNCTCTTGGGCGAGTATTACTGATTCTCAAGGCAATGAAGTCGCAAATGGAAGCGAATTTACTGCAAGTTTAGATGCTGAAAACCACACCTTCTATACAGAAAATAATTCAAGATGTCAAAGTGTCATTCCTGTAACAAATGATTTACCAAATCTCAGACCTGCTCCAACCGAAAATTTTGATGTCATCAATTTAGCAACATGTGAGCAACCCTATCTGGTTTCTAATTGTCAAGCAACCTATGTTTCAGGTGACTTAATCGACGACGATTCAGATGTTTTCGCAATAGATGTCGGTGAAAACCAAATCTTGATCCTAGAGTTATTAGCAGCATCAGCAGCCATCGATATTGATTTGCATTTCCAAAATTCAACTGATGAATATGCTCTGGATGATTCTGTTTCACTGCCTCTAAACACATCTATTGATTCGACATATCAGATTGTGGTTCCAATAGAAGAGAGTGGGCGAGTAATTGTTACTGTTCACAGCCCAAGCCCTAGTTCAATTTGGGCGTTAAACGTTGAAAAATATTCTACTGAAGTCACTATCAATGCCTCAGATTTAGAAAATCTCAAGGGAATTGGTTCNGCTTCATTTGCAGTAACAAGTGGTGCTGATGAATCCTTACTTGTCACTGATTCAATGTCTGTTGATGGTACAGTAATGGACTTCAAATATCGATATGTATACACTTCAACCAGTATCTCAGAGTGGAATAATGCAAGTGCTGGTGACCGAATTGGTGGAATTGTTGATATCGAATACATAGAGTTCAAGTGGGATTGTAGTTGTGAATGGATGGCAAGTATGGAAAGACATACTCATTATGATGCAAATTGGGAAATGGATGCACCTGGATTCAAGCCACTCACTGCAACTAGTAACAATTCCACATATCCTCTTATCACTATGGATGGGAGTACAAATGATGGAGAATTGACGCTACACATGGGTGATTACCAAGACATCTTACGCGTTGAGACTACTGGTTGGAACGAATCCGTACATCTAATAGACGNTATAGTTGAAGGTGACATATATGAAATTCAAGTTACAATTTGGAATGTGGACCAAGAATCTTGGGACATTTTGGACGAAGTAACTGCGACGTATTCAATGGATAAGATTAGTCTATCACTAGATGTTGGCCTAGGAACACATTTCATTCGTATTCAGCACATAAACGGTAGTGATTCACTCAACTCTAATGTGGACTCTATTGAATGGACAATAAGAGTTTCAACCGCAGTTTTGGACGAAGGTGATGAGCCATGGTTCCCTGCTTCAGACGCAGTCAAGGATGCTGCAGATGTGTTTTATTGGCTGATTGGACTAATTCTAATTCTACCGTTCATCATATTCTACATCAACATCAGGAAAACTCGAGCATTTGCTGAAGAATTTGCTCGTAAAAAGAATCGCCTACAGTGGCTATCTACAAAACTAGACGATGGGAGTTTTTCACCTTCAGATTTGTCTAGAGCCCTGAGATCTGTTTCGACTCTAGACTGGGAGGAAGCACTGGAAGTTTGGGGGCAAGAAGAGATTCGTCATTACACAACAGGCATCGATTTGGCAGTATGGACTCTCGATAAGCGCTTGTCAGAAGACGGTGCATGGCCACTGCTCATTGGTCTGCGGCCTCAGGATTGCGAATGGAGCGTTGCCGCATTGAAATTCGAGTCACCAGAAGGTGAAGCTTGGAGTGTTTCAAAGGTCGAGCCTAAATTACTGAAAAGAGCCCACGAAGTATTCCTGGATACTATTCACGACAATACACGTGTTTTCATTCGAGTAGATCTGCAAGGAAATGCTGATTCGGTAGACATACACCTCTCTGGAATGGTGAATGGTGAACCGATGGCTGCAAAACCAACCAATACAATTTACCGAACAGTGGAANGTTCTGAGGAATAATCAGCGACGCCTTTCTTCCGCATCATCGGTAACTCTATCGATAATGTTCCCGCTTCCATTCAATGAATCTCTCAATTGATCGAGTGATTTTTTCGTAGATTTATCGAATTTTTTGGGCATGTGTAACTTACACAAAACCACTACATCTCCTCTACCAATACCTCGGCTCGAGGGTACTCCTCTAGATGAAATTGTGATTGTGTCACCTGAATTAGTTCCTGCTGGCACTTTGATGACCAAATCTTTGTCATCGATGTGAGGCAAAGTTACCGATGTTCCCAAAGCAAGGTCACTAAAGCCAAGTGGCAGAGACATAATCAAATCCATCCCATTCCTTTCGAACCATGGATGCTCTTCGATAATTAACTCGATGAACAAGTCACCAGACACGCCTTTCCCAAAAGGGGCAGGTTGGCCCTTGCCCCTCATGCGAAGTCTAGTACCATCCTGAGCGCCAGGGGGGACATTGAATCTAAGAACTTGAGATTCGGATTGACGACCGTCTCCAGCACACGCTTTGCATCTTGATGTGAATTTACGACCAGACCCATCACATTGAGGACATGGCCTAATGGAATCTTGAACGAATGGTCCAATCTGTTGCCTAATTCTGACTTGGCCTACACCATCGCATTCAGAACATTCGGTTGTAATTCCATCCTTGGCACCCGTGCCATTACATTCTTTGCAGGTGGTTGGCAAATCTATCTCGATTTCATCCTTGCCACCAGATAGAACAGCCCTTAGAGAAATTTCGTGTCGTACGAGGATATCATTACCTTGGCTTTGGGCTGAACGTCTTCTTCCGCCGCCAAAAATATTGGAGAAAAAATCCCCTCCTAGAATATCATCTAGATTGATATTGAATCCTTGGAAACCACCTGGTCCGAACGGTGAGCCACCAGGTGCATTATGTCCGAATCTGTCGTAGTTACGACGCTTCTCCGAATCTGAAAGAACTGCATATGCTTCTTGGATTTCCTTGAATTTTTCATCGGCATCAGGTGCATCATTTTTGTCAGGATGGTACTTTCTAGCAAGAGACCTGAAAGCTTTTTTCAGTTCCTTATCATCAGAATCCTTTGATACTCCTAGGACCTCATAATAATCTCTCTTCTCAGACAAAAAAGGCACCTCAGATGTTGCAGGGGGAGTGGTGGGGGTTATTCAGTACAGCGCTAAAGGTCACTACCACAATTGGAGCAAAATCGCTCTCCTACTGGGTTTGGAGCTGAGCAGATACGGCATGTCGGTTGAGGTGCGAAACCAGAATTCGAAGGATTAGATTGAGTCCTTCGAGATGATGTTCCAAATGCCATTTCTTCAATAGATAACTCTCTTGTGACCGGGGAACTAACCTCATTGGTTTCCTCATCAATAATCACGGATTCCGCTCCAGTATCAGTAACTGATACCATTTCCATTGGCACAGGCCTCTTTTCTTCTGATTCAATGCGTTGAATTGGAGCAATAGGGCGTTGTGCAATGACCGGCGCATCAGTGCTCCTGGCCGTTAGTGCGGCGTTTTTCTTTGCATCTCGCTCAAGTTTGCGATTTCTACCACCAAGTGATGCAATCCAATCAAGAAAACTATCCATTGGAGATGGTTTTCTTACAGCGCCGATGGTGGAATTAATTCCTCCTTCATCGAATTGCTCATCTCCAGAAACTCGAGCTTGTGCTCTTCGCACATGTTCTGCATCAACTAACATTTCAACTTGAACTTCAGTTTCAACTTCAGCATTTCCTGGTGTCGAAATAACGCCTACTGCTCCGGCTACTTGACCTTTCAAATTAGCCTCTCCTTCAGCAGAAAGTTGTGTATCCATCACTATTTC
Source organism: Methanobacteriota archaeon (assembly GCA_002710205.1). Classification (GTDB taxonomy): domain Archaea; phylum Thermoplasmatota; class Poseidoniia; order Poseidoniales; family Poseidoniaceae; genus MGIIa-K1. The sequence goes on from PAJN01000016.1 coordinate 7,892, forward strand.
TTTCTCCCAAACCCCACTATCTTCGGCCTTGAAATGTCCACTGACTGATTTCACAGCCCTACTTCTTATCCACTCGTGATCCCTTACTACTCGTGTCCTACGATATAGCATGTAACCCACAGCGAACGCACCTACGTGAAGCCCGACATCAAGCATTGGTGAAACCGACATCATATCCCCAAGCGGGGTTACAATGAATCGCAAAGCATTCAGAACCAAAGCGGGTGTAAAGAATAACACCGTCGAGGTTAGTTGCCTTGCCATCAAACTGCTGCTTTACTTTTCACCAATGAAGGTTTGCGCATTATGTTCGGTCTGTAGGGGGTCTTCCGCTCCGAATGAGTCCATCGAATAATCCCATTGTGAAAGCTGTATGCAAGATTATCAAACAAATTGGAATTCCAAAAATTGGTGTTAAACCTGTTCCCTTGGGCCGATATAATAGACCAACCAAAATTAGAGTAGAGAGGTATGCAGCGGGAGCAAACCACCATTGTGGTAAGGCAAATACCAAAATNAATCCAAATATAGGTAAGAACTCTCTCAAGTCAATCCTTGTAGGGTGGGTCAAAATCACCTTGGTCCTCCAAAAACCATATCGGTGACTCATTTTCCACCACTTGCCTATGGTTGACCGCTTGTGCATGTAAACGCATGAAACATCTGAACGCCACAAACTCCAACCTTTTTTTATCAACCGCATGGACAAATCGCTGTCCTGACTAGTGATGAATCTATCATCCCAGCCTCCTACGGACCTCAGTGCTTCCACGTTGTGCAAGCAGAATGCTGGTACCTTGGTTTCTTCGCGGCCTGTGAATTGTTTGAACTGACCCCCACCCGAACCTATCGGAGAAGAAAGAGCCCCCTCAATCCAATTTGACACCATTCCAACATCTCCTCCAGACATAGTTAGGCAACCGATCGCACCGATACGAGAATCNGATTTTGATTCTAATTCAATGAGATCTTTCACTCTCTTCTCAACATGATCCTTTTCGACCCAAGAATGCCCAATGATTTCCAAACAGTGAGTAATGTCTTCACCAATATTTTCCAATGCGAGATTTCTAGCATTCGAAACACGTTTCCCAGGGTTATCAATCACTTTGATTGAATCTCCAAATCCTGTCAGTATTTCCCTAGTATTGTCCGTAGAACCACCTTCCATTACTAGAATGTCCACAGGCATAGTTTGTGCCAGTAGACTTTCTATGCATCTAGCAATGAATTTCTCTTCATTCAGCACGGGTATAACTGCACATACCCGTACTTCCATACCGTGCCCTGTAATGCTTCCAAATGTCAAGGTTGGCCTGTTATCTTCATTGACTATGCCGTTCTGGGCGATTCATGCCGAGGCTGAGATTAACTGCGATCGATGAGGGATACTCGGTTGTTGTTTCAACAAAACTCACCGGTGCAGATAGTCCGGAAATTGTCTTAGATGCAATTTTGAAATTATTTCCCGATTTTACCTGTGGCCTTCCTGAACATCCAAGTTTTCCTTCTGAGCAAGACGATGTCTTGGCGGCGGATGGAGTAAGTTTGTCTACTTTCTTGGATGCGATACACAACCAATCCATATTGGATACTTCACTTGATTTTATGTCAGCACATTTGGATGCTGAAGGTACGATTTTTCACATTTCAAGACAAGCCGCAATGGAAGGTAAAGTCGCTTTTCCNTTACCAGATGACAATCCCTTGGGAGGAGTGATAACAATTGAAATCGGCGGAGAAAATCTAGGCGATTGGTTAGAAGCTGCAACGTGGCATAGTGGCAGAGAGAATATCCCAAGAAGAATCGGCGATGAATTCACAATGAATCCTGACGGTGAATCTGCAACCTGGCACTGATAGAATCAGCAATATCACGGTCAGGNCCGAGCCAGTCAACTTCATCAGGACCTTCGCACCACTTTATTCGGTCATGAACATGCAGTTTCATTTCGCCTCCCGTCACGAAACATTCCATAACATGTAACCTTACTACCANATCACCATGATCGAAAATCCATTCCCCAATAGATTCCCCAGTTGAAACCTCGAGTTCTAATTCTTCACTTATTTCGCGTATCAAACATTGAGAAGCATCCTCTCCTTCCTCAAATTTNCCNCCTGGAAATTCCCACCAACCTGCATGCTTCTCACTGGGTGCACGCCTTGCNGCCANAAATTTCCCATCAAGAATTATTGCTCCTGCACCCACGTCAATACAAGGTGGCCTAAGCATTCTGTCAATACATTGCAAAACCAGACCCTTGGCATCATTCTGTTGTAGAGGTAAATGAAGGAAGAAGCAAGGTGTGTNGTTAATTTTCATCAATGTACGATATAACGTTTCATTGCAGAGATATTCACCTGCATCCTGACTAATTACTGGTGAATCAATCATATTCTCGACGTCCCAATCTTCGGGTTTAATTGTAGATAATAGATCACCTTTGCCGCTGATATGAGTATTAACCTCTTTACGACCAGAGTTATCTGGAATTCTGAAATCAAGAATATCTTTGGCCCTAGTTTCTATTCGCGGGTTAGACGAATTTTCTGCAATTCCCAAATGTATGATTGCTGCAAATTCGGACTCTTTTAGCAAGTTTGAAGTAAACACTGAACCATCATAATCAACAGATAATANGTGTGATTGAATCTTGTGCCCGCGTATTTCATGNCCCTCTAAATCTCTGGCTAATTCCCCTGAGATATTCACTAAATGACTACCAAAGGGCTCGAAGCCAGTTACTAGAATCGGCTTGGCCATATTGTGTTTGAGGAATAACACTTCCATGAGCATTTGCGTCGCCACATTGACAAATGATACCGATTTGGTCACAATATGCAGGACGATGGTTCCGAGATCGAAGTGGTCGTTCCTGTTGAAGAAAATGACCTAGATTCTCTTGAATTAGGCAAGACTATTTGGAACGAAATTACTGCTGGCGTGGGCATTTGGGGTGCGTTTCGTCCAATTTTTGCCGTGGCCTTATCTCTGATTCCATTCCTGTATTTAGGTCAGCATTTTAATCGAAATCACCAGCGAGGTTTCGATTGGTTCCTTTTACAAATACCTCTGGCATTAACATTGATTCTGTGGGTACTGTTGTATGTTTGGTCAATATTTGATGCATGGAAGGATGCGAGTATACAAGTCGCTCAGTCTCATGACCAAAGCTGATTGCTGCACTCCAATTCCCCACTTGCCATACCGGCTAAATCAGATTTATCAGCAGCATCAAATTCATCAGGAATACTTCCAGAGAATACATTTCCTATGCTGTTGCTTTCAATAGCCCAATACATCACAGAATCTTCATTATTCGAATGACCAGGATGGTCCGGGTCCTCGTGTTCTATTGGTGATTGATATACCAAATTCACTAAACCTAGTAAATGCCCAGCCTCATGAACAGTCACAGCCCTCTCCATTTCTTCAGCAGATGGCCTTCCAAGAAAGTTCTCTGATTCCGAGATTGTATCTTGGAAAATTGCAACAGTTGAGGCATCAACAGCCACTCCAAGTACTGATTCATCACTATGAGAGCCCTTAGGGAACAAGAAATACCAATGAAGCGTATCTGAACCCATTGCGTCCCCCCCATGTTTCCATCTTGCGTCCCTTACATCATCAGAACTCCAACTGGTATCTTCAGAGAAGTCGATTTCGTTAGCAACAATTTGTATTCCTCCAGGTTTGTCACATACTTGTTGTAATCTAGTTTTTACTAAATCCATTGCAATGGGATCATATCCATTTTCATACAAAAAATGGATTTTCATTTTCTCAAATTTATCATCTTGTAAGCAAGCAAGGGCAAGCCCCCCTGGAATTCCAGGCTTTTCATCAAACAATTCGTCACTGCCAAAACACCCAGCTAGGCCCGATGACAAAACAATCATTATGACAAAAAATACACGCATTTTCTCACCTAAAAATCGTCTGGAATTTCTGTGGGGCTAAACAACTGTCCCGGCCCCGCTGCTTGCGACAATTGACCGCGAACAAGATGCTCCCACGAACGCATTACTCCTAATGCATCACTTACCAACATTTGTTCTTCTTCNAATGTGACTCTAATTAGAGTATCTAGAATATCCATTCTATCCTTGTCAACTAACGACAGGGCCTTTTCCAATTCAAATGTCGATTCGCTCTCCACTGGTTGGACCTCTAACGGCCAAGGCTCTGCTAAATTTTGGGGAATCTCCTCAGAGTGCTCCTTTAACTGAATTAGCAGACGATTGGTCCACCTGGAAACAACCAAACTGGTTTCCAAAATTGGCATGTTCAATTGATTGATTAGATTGACTAGTCTCTCTTGCAAGGTCACCATTGAATCCGCGCCACTCATGCGGTTACCCCCTCAACGCTGATTCTCTAAGTATTGTTGCCCGTAATGAGACCATTGCTCCATAGTCCACCCTTCTGGCAATCCAGTAGGAGGTAGCGGAGGCGATGTAGCAACTGGAGTTTGAACAGTTGGTTGAACTACCTGTTGCTGAACATTCTGAGTTGCTTGCACACCAGATGCGATTTCAGGTACTGTCTTAGATTGCATATTCTGTACAACCTCAGCAGTCTGATCTGATTCATCAACTTCATCGCCTCGCTTTATCCTGCGCATCTGTACCATTGTCCATACCGCATAAGACATCGAACCTAATGCAATCAAGTACATAATTACCGATAATTGTGAATCTGCAACTTGGTTAGCTAATGCCGTACCGTCTCTCTCAACTTCTTCTTTGACAAGTAAAGGAGCAACCGAAATTCGCTCTTTTTCTACACCGGAATCAAGCAATAAAATTCTGTGTTCCAAAGTGTCACCAGGCATGCCGTCTGCCGTTGCATCCAAGTTTATCTGGGCTTTCTTACCACTGGAAATATCTACTGAAGATGAGGACAAGGTTTGCCAGTCATCACCTGAAACTAGCCTTTGAAGAACAAAGGTCACAGTACCTGATGTACCGCTATTCCTCGCCTCTAACGAAAGTGATACTGATTCACCAGGATTAGGTGTTGGATTCGACCATTCCCAAGTGGTGTCTGCTGCACGCAAACTAACATCAGGACCAGTTAGAGCTAATGGCCACGAAGCAAGAGGTTCGGAAATCGTGTTTCCTTGACTGTCGTAAGGATTGCCAGATTCATCGGAACCCGTGACCCAAACATCGATTGTGTATGATGGCAGGAGCATTGTTGCGCCACCATCTGTCAAATCTAGATAACCAGTCCAGAAGAATTGGTCTTCAAATGGAGTCGTATCTGGAAGAGGAGATGTTCCTCGACTAATTTCTGCTTCACCTGCACGAACTAGGTAATGCAATACTGCAGGATCATCTAGTGAAAATCCTTGGTCATCTCGAGTCTCAAGCATTACTTGTAGATTATCTGCCAGTGAAATTGGAATGTCTTCACCCGGCTCAATGCCCGCTAGATGAACTGCGTGAATTGTTGGGCGCTCGCTATCAACTGCTAATCTTAAGCGAGGTTTGAATTCAGATTCGTCCTCAGCAAGACCTGGCAAATCAACTAACTTTGCTCTTAAATCTAAATGGCCACTTCGGACATCGGGTACAAGTAAATCGATGCTGAAGTATCCGCCTTCTCTACTTGTTGTAGTCCATTCGCTTTCGTAATCCCCTAGAGAAATTGTGAACGAACCTGCTGGTGCCGGTGTTTCATCTTCGGCAAATAGTACCCTTCCACTAAACCTCAGTGCTTGGCCTGCACCGATTAGAGTTTCATCGAACTCTGGATTGTAGTGATTTGTTCCATCTCTTAACTCAATAGCCAAAATATGTCCAGGCTGAGTGTCAAATCTCAAATCATTATCTAAACTCCACAAATCGTTACCCAATCCAGCTTTGTGGATATTACATGGTACATCTGTTTCTAATCCACACGGTTTGTCTTCAATCCAAACCTTTGGAATGAAGTGTGATTCTCCATTAGTATCCCATGCCTCAGGGAAGTTCCAAGTCAGTTGGAATTTAATTGAAACTACCATTCTTGAGTTATTCTCAGGGTCTAAAATGATGGACGAGTAGAGGTTTGAAACAGCCAAACCTGAGCCACCACTTTCTAGATTCATCTCCGGCATGCCATTTTCATCTTTTGAAATGTAAGCGAAAATTGAGGTTTCATCATCGTCAAAGTCTCCAGCAAGTGCAAGATGCACGAATTCGATATCCCACCATCCGTTGATATCAGATACCATGAAGTTGGCAGTGTAAGAGATTCCAGGATGTAGAGGAGNTAGGTCATCGTGACCAGTTATTGTAGAGTTGTCAATATCCATTACAGGCTCAAACTCTTCTCGAATCACATACCAGGAAAGTGAATCATCCCATTCAGGTGCAATATCCCCTGGACGATCGCCACAGAATTGACCGGATTCAATATCACATACAGGTGACCCACCCATTGCAATTACGTTGCCTTGCCCGTCTTGACCAGTTACATAGAACGCNACCTTGTCTCCATGCACAAGCATTGAGTCATCAATCAATCCGTTAAATATATTCAATCCACCGGGTAAAATTTCAGGAGTAGTCAAGGTTTTTGAACGATATTCGATAGGTTCTGGTAGACCGTTAAAATTCGAATCATCACAGCGCTCATGTTCTCCAGCTTCACATCCAACCCAGTAGTGTAAGTCCACGNTTTGAGGTGGGTCGACTGAATCCTGAATCACGACTTCGATTGCTTGTCCACCTGGAGAAGGTGGACCTTTGTGCATTTCATTAGACATTTCTGGACTGGCGAATAGTACAAGTGGAGCATTTCCGTCGAATATCAATTTGATAGTATTGTAACCAGGGTTGACGTATGTCGAACCATTTGCCAAGTTGATAGCTTCAACATACAACACCATTCCACCCGGAGCAGATTCAATTGGAGAAGTAAAGGTCATGTTATACTGGCCAAATGCAGGGTTGCCTTCCATGTGCAATACTGTAGGCTCTCCAATTGGGTCTCCATCATAGGTTACATTTTGTCCTAAGACTCGTAAACTAAACTCTCCAGCCATAGGAGAGAATGCTGATCCTTCGAAGTTAATTCCGCCACTAATCGATAGATTGAATCCCCCGCGAACCCAATCCCCAGGATATAATTCACGCCCTGTCTCCTCCCAAACTCGCATTCCATCAAGTTGGATATCATTCTCNACATTTAGAGAGAGTGTGTCAGTTGTCCAAGCATTAACTTGAGGNCCAAGGTCATCATTCATGGAGACCACTGCCTCCATTTTTCTTTCGTCATCCCAAGTCCAGTTTACCTTCATTGGCATATTGACTGAAAGTATCCCATCACTATCAATAGATGATGTGCAATTACCTACATCAAATACGACAATTCCGCCTGCATCATCTACGACACTGCAGGAATCTCCTCTTAGCCATTTGAAAGCAGGNTTGGCCCCGTGCGAGTTGTTCAATCCAATTGTTGCTTCAGTAACTCTGTCGACTAAATCGCCATGGGCCATTCTAACTACGAGATTGCGATATACTCCATCGGGTGCAATCAAACCGCCTTCCATGCTAGCATCAAGCACTCGTGTGTTCAATCGATATTCGATATCTAAATCTGTGAGTTTGACTCTTCCAGGAGTATTTGCTTTCACAGCAATTGGAATTTCTACTGTTCCAACTCCATTGGCAGGAATGTGATCGTTGAAGGCATCTACTAGGCTTGGTGTGTCTGAAACAACAGTACCTACAGGAGAGTCATCTGAAGCGACGACAGAACTTTCGTTTAGGAATAGAATAGATTTCCAATCCCATTCACCATCATCGCCTACATCTAATTGAGGAGCATCTGGATATCCTTCTTCATACCACAGAATGAACGAATCGACTTTAGCGGTTATTGAATCATCGGTTGTTGACATCATTATTGAATAGAGTAATTCATTACCAGCACCTTGTGTTGAGAAGGAAACTTCAACATTATTCTCGGCACTTTCCCATGATGAACCATTGTCATTTGAAACCATAACTTCGATTGATGTCGAACTAGGTTCATCACCATTCCAGACNGCTCTCACCTTGCCCACATTGGTTCCTGTCGAAACCTTCTGGCTGGTCCAATCGCCACTCGAATGATACGAAGTTGCATACTCTAAGGAGACCCACCAAGATACAGCAGACGAACCAATAAGTTGCATTTTCCATACCAGTTGGTTTCCAGGGTGAGAGAAGTGGATTGTCTGATTTTTCTCTACAGCTTCCCAATGCGTCCCATTATCTGCACTAACCCAATAGTCAACACGATCTCCTTGGCTAGGAGCAGACCAATGATTTTGCACATTAACCGCTAATACATCATCTTCAGTGACAATTGTTTCTCCAATCCANGTAGTTGTTCCAGGCGCTGGAGTTGTTGGATATGAGATTCCCATTCCAAACTCTCGGTAATACAGTGTCTTAGCATTCCAAGTTGAATAACCTGTGTCGACGGTTATCAATCTCTCACCGTCATAGAACAATCCTAGTCCCTTAGCAGTAATGTCACGCGTTCCAGTTTGAGGAACTAAAGAAGATGATGAGCCGGAAATCGCCCAAACACTCAATTGGTCCGTATCTTGGTAGTAATATCCCTTCATACATCGCATGTAGAAGAAACCAGAGTGAACTACTAACCCATGCACATTGCTGTTTGTCTTACCACATTCTGTACTAGAAGATGCTCCTGAAGAGAATGAATACTGGCTCTCTCCTCGAGTGAATTGACCGTTATCTCCGAAATCGTAAGGAACAATTCGTCTTTGCTGAGAATGTACAACCCAGACTTGGTCAGTATCTCTATCGTATGAGATTCCACTGTATTCTCCAAATTGTGCTGAAATGTCGTATGAATCAACACACTTCCAAACCCAGTCGTCTGAAACGTCAATCGCTAAAACCCTGAGATACTGCGTTGGATTTGATGAGGAATACGGATACTTGTATGTTGAGAAAATACCGTACAACATTTCATCATCGGTAATTGTCCAGTCCTTGAACCCATATGCTTTGTAATATGTTGAAGATGGATCCTGTGGAAGAGTACAGGACGATTCCCTTTGCAGATCAACTACAATATCTCTAGTTGCATTGTTAGGATGCATTCTAGTGACGACCTTATCGAAAGAGGTCCCAGTGAAAGTTGACATAAACAGCCAATCGTGGTTACGCAACATCGCTCCTTGTCCTTGAGCCATTAAGTTAGCACTGGTGACTTTGACTTGATTGCTAAATCTCAGTTCAGATGAGTTTGATGTGTGTGGTTGGCGTATGGCGAAACTGCCATTATCCAACCAAGCATCAGAACCTGGAAGTTCTTCTTCATCAGAACCATGTGATGAAATTTCAGTTCCTCCAGATGCGAATCCCAAAGCCAGTTCTTCGCTGCGAGCGTCCATTTGGCTTGGAACACCATCCATCCATTCATCATACGTATCTGTGGTAACCTGAGACCAACCAGTGGAAGATGCCCCTGAAAGTGTTACTTGGACATCAAGAACTTCTGCGCCCTTGGGCATGGATATGATAGTGGTCTTGTCAGCACCGCCTTGGTACAGAGCTACATTCTCGATACTACCGTCAGAAAATGTGTAGATATGTCGAGATGCACCGTTTGCTTTTGCGTCACCGATGAATGTTTCAGAAAGAGGGCTCATCGGCGTTAGGACGAGAATGAACACCATCAACGACAATGCGGCGCGAGTGGAAATTCTTTGCGACATCTACGATTCACCCGTTGGTGGGTGCAATTCATAGGCCTTGAATTAACCGGCGAACNGTCACATACAGAAATCCCCCTTTAGGGGGAATTCTGGAACCGGTCAGGACGTGTTTCTGCTATCATATCTGATAGGAGAAGAATCGCCACGCATTCCGTCTTCTTCATCATCCTTAACTTCGAACCAATCAACTAACCAATCGCCATCTGTATCCCAATTTAGAGGATCACTACCCTCTGCGATATGGTCATCGTCCAAATCAAGCAAATACCATCCAAACTCATGTTCGCCTAAATCAACTGCAGGAGCACGATTAGTACTGCCTAGATAATACAACTCCCAATCATCAGTCACATCACCTGAACATAGCAAAATATCATCGCCAGCATCAAGGACAAGGAAATCGGTATCGCTATCATCGATAATCAAAGCATAACTATCATCATCAATATTCTTCTTGTTCATTCCCAGATAATTTGTAGAGTCCTCAGTAACTTCTCCCAAACCTAATGTGAAAGCTCTGAATTGCCACCATTCTGTGATTGGCGTTCCATCCCACGTCTCACCTGATAATCGAACCGAATCTGGAGAGTCTAAGTTAGGGTTCGCAATTGCATAGAATTCCATGAAATTTGTGTAAGGAGTATATTCACAGGTAGCTCCGCTACAATCCCAATTTCCATCTTGATCTGGGTCTTCATTTGCATCAAGAGGATCTGCCGGATTAAAGGTAGCCCAAGTCCATCCCAATGCCGGCCTAGAGAGAGTGCCTGCATTCTGTGACAATGGTCTGCATGAGGCTGTATCAGNGGTGCATGAACCCCCTGTAGCAGCATCGATCCATTGGACTTCAATATTCAATCGAGAAGAGTAATTNTCGTTTGATTCATTCCAGCCTTTTTCATACTCAAACCAGTCAGGAAGCATGTCACCATCTGTATCGTTATCCATAGGATTTGTCCCATACTTGAACACTTCACGTCCGTCTGAAAGATTCCAATCTCTATCGTGAGAAATTACTGCTCCTGCGTTTACTACCGTGTTGAAGGTTACAGCATCGCCATCTGAATCGTTGGTATCTGGACGAGTACCGTTCAGATATTCCATATAATTAGTGAATGGTAAGTCGCCAATTCCATTCTGAATTATGTCTCCCGAAGGAGTAAATTGACGATTANCCCATGTTCCTTGAACCGCAGGAATGTCGAATGATGTTCTTCCATACCATCCATCACTGTCTGGGTCATAATTTACATCGAATGGGTTTACTGGATTGGTCGCCCAATGATTCTGTGTAGTAGGGTCTGGTAGTCCATAAACTGCATAGCAGAATTCCCAACCATCATCAATTCCATCCAAATCTGAGTCTGAGTTTGTTGGGTCGGAAATACCGAATAATGTACGATTGAAAGTATTAGGATCTTCTAGATTTATCATGTTCATTCTTGCAGTAGAGATTGAATCCTTTCCACTAAAGGTATTGAAAATCGCCCTTCTTGCTTCTGCATCGGTATATCCTTCTTCGATGTAAGCCGATATTGTGTCATCTCCAAATCCGATTAATCCTGAACCGGTGGAGAGCCTTTCCGAATATTTACCATATACACGTGCTTCATACTCACGCTTGTTTGTATATTGCTCATCCAATGAGATATTGCCATCTCTATCACAATCTACAGAATCCATGTCACTATCTAGCCATTGATCTGAATCGATAAGAGGGTTCATTGACCAACGATTGTTTTCAAGGTCCCAACTTGTGAACCAATACTCGAACCCATCAATCATTCCATCATCATCTGTATCTGATATAGTTGGGTCGGTAATTCCCATCAATGTAGAAATGAAATTGGTTGGAATGCCAGTAGATTGCCATTCTTGGAATTGATCAAGATGCCTCTTACCTCTTTGACCCTTATCTAGAATAATTGTGTAAACTCTCTGAGCTTTTTGCGTAGGGTCATTCAAATCTCCATCGATGTGCATCAAGGGAGCATCAAGCGGATGATTCTCTCCATTCATCGGATTAGTAGTAACAAGTGAAAATTCTTGAGCATCAGTCAATGCATCATTGTCAGCATCGAATGAGCCATCACCCGAAACTAAAGGATTGAGTGTCCATGTTTGGGCAGTATCATTCCATGCTGTGAACATCAATTCTAATCCATCAAGGAAACCGTCACCATCTGTATCGGGGTTTGTAGGATCGGTAGTCCAACCTGAAACATTAATCAAATCCTGGGTTACAAATGAACCAAAAGATTCGGTGTTTGTTATTCCGGACCATTGTTGTAAGGTGAACCCTGCGCCCACGGTAGTTACGTACCACTGTGGACTTGAACGGTTAGCATTGGTCTCTGAAAGAGTTGGATCAATACTATTGTATTCTTCCCAATTACTCATTCCATCATCGTCAGAATCGTCCCACCTATCGTTGGAGTTAAGCGGGTCCAAAGACCACTTTGCATCAAGTAATTCCCACCTAGCATACCAAATCTCCCAGCCATCTGGCATACCATCAGAATCACTGTCAGCATCTGTTGGGTCTCCTGTTTGAGTNCCATCTCCAAAGTTGGATTCAGGAGCTCCCCAATCGGAAATGTTCCTGAATAAATCAGTTGAGAAATTGTTCGGTATCATCTCGCCATCTAGGCTCATGTTTCCACTGAATAAATCATCACGGATGTGATATTCAAGCCAGTTTACGAAGGCTTCATTCTCTTCAATCACACCATTGTGGTTGATATCATAGCCGTCTCCATCTGGATTCTCAAATGCATCACTTCCATTAAGTGGATTGATTCCAACCCTTGAAACATCCCAAGTACATGCACCTCTTGCTTCCCATCCATCCGGTAAGCCATCGCCATCTGAATCTACATTGTTTGGATCTGGTTCAGCCCATTGAGAAGCTGCAGTTTCAGTTTCTAAGTGACTCTCTAACAAATCTCCGACCAAACCTGCATCCTTAACAAGAGACCATTGGTACTCACAAAGATTGGTCAGACCATCACCATCTGCATCCCAGTTTGCATCATCAGGGTCGTTAGGATCCATTGTCCAATTATTTGAACCTGTAAAAGTAGAGCCAATCCATCTTCGATGTTCGATTTCCCAGCCATCAGGCATACCATCGCCATCTGAATCTGGATTAGTTGCATCTGTTCCACTGTCAACACCAAGTGAAGACAAGTATGTTTGATTCGCCGCTAAACCTGCTGCATCACCACATACATGCTCGTAATCATACTGGTTTGTGTAGTGGCACCACAGCGGTGTAAATTCGTGGAATAAGCCGAAGTATTCTGCTCCATCCCCAACGCCGTCACCATCGGTGTCTACAACTCTTGGATCTGTTGCATTGTAACCATTAGAAGTTGTTGCAGTGTATCTGAATTCATCCAAATTCCTCCATAGCCTTTCGTTAATAGGATCTGAGTCAAGGTTGACGCCATCGCCGTCTGCATCAAGCAAAGCATCCCATGGGTCTGTTGGGTCAAGTCCGTAACGAACTTCCCAACCATCTAGCATTCCATCTGCATCTGAATCGTTTGCCATAGGGTCCATCAACTCAAGGTTGGAATACTTTCCAGGACCTATTCCCAAAAATACCATGTCAATGCCTGCGACTTGATGTACCGAAATTGCAGAGATTAAACCGGGAACCCATTCTTGATTTGTCATTCCGTAAACTGCTGCATAGCCGCCACTTAGTGACCATAGACCCCATCCAGAGCCAATTAGAAGTTCATCACCAGTGGAATGTATTGAATGAATCTCATTAGCTGAATCGACAGTTACTCCGTCGACTCCTTGGTGCTCGTAATCACCACCATGTGTGATGAATCCTGATAATAGATCAAGTCGGTGCAGTCCAGAAGGAGTTCCTATCCACACAACCTGCATTTGACCGCCCTCGGGACCGTCTGCTTCCAGAGCATTCACCGTTGCGGGATTAGCACCGCCTTCAGAACCAATTGCTCTAAGATCATCGATATCAGTAGCAATTGAGGTTGGTTCTGGAGAGTAGTAAAATTTCCAGTTAGGCACTGCTGCATCCCTTGCAGTTGAGGTTTCAACCGAAAACATTCCAACATCAGTTCCGACGAAAAGAGTCATCGGCCCCGATGATACATCTGCATGAACTATCGATGTTGCAGTTGCATTTCCGATATTCATTGCGTTTGAGATTCCACTGCCCAAAGACAGCTGAGTCACGGATAAGTCATTGATTTGGAATACGGAACCAAATCCGCCAAAACCTAGAGCGACGACGTAATCATCCCCTCCATCTGTTACTAGTTTTGTGCCTGCTGTGTATCTTCCTGGATAGAAACTCCATTCCGAAATATCGCCAAGTGTGCCATCGGTTATGTCTGCAATCCAAACACCACCCTCCGTAACCATAACGATTTGTGATTCAAGAACAACCATGTCATGTAAATCGTGACCCTGTGGCAATTCGTAATTAGTAGATTCTGAATCTTCAAAATCGATAACTGTAATTCCAAGTTTGGAACCAACCCAAAGATGAGATCCATCATCGTAGATTTCTCTGACATCATGATTCAATATAGAAATCTCTTCAGAAGTTGCTTCGGGAGTGAGGGCATACTCCATGTAGGTGTCTTTACTAGCCCCCAACTCAACAGAACGCATGCCTGATTTGACCGTGTTCCCATCGTCAAGATGAACGAAATATTCCTCAAGAGTCGATAACTGTTCACCAACTGCTAATGCTTCTTCAGAGCGTGCGGCATCAACACTAATTATGCCATCACGATTAGCATCCCATCCATCATTGTCTAAATCTATTAGTGCATTAGAACGATTGAGTGGGTCGAGTCCAAAGTGTATCTCCCATCCATCGGAAATTCCATCACCACTTGATGGGAAGAGGCGCCTATGTTTGACGCCGTCATAGTTGAAACGGTCGCTGTCCTCTTCCACAGGATTAGTTCCTAACCAAATATATTCGTCGATTATGTTTTCAGTACCATTGCGCGCACAAGCTTCGAGAATGTTTTGGAATACTGTGAAGTTGGAATTTTCAGTGATGAAAGGCCATTCATTCAATATCGATGATTCCGGGTTAGGAGCATAGCATCTTAATCCATCCAATTCATTTGTCCAATTTGAAGGAGAGCCAAACTGATATTCCTCAGGTGAAGTCAACAATTCATTGACTGTTAGGAAGCCATCTCTGTTAACGTCAAAACCATCCTCATCAGGATCTAAATCCGCATCACTAGCATTCAAAGGGTCAAAATATTCGCAAACAAAGCGCTTCTCTTCAACGTCGAAGCCACCTAACTTTTCACACATGTGTGCTTCATAGCCATCTGGTAAACCATCGCCATCTGTATCTGAAACCCTTGGATCTAGATACCACCTTTCTCCAGATTCATTGATTACTCCGGTCAAACCCCTCGTGAAACCAGGATCAATACACTCTGCGGGATAAGGCCAGCAATATTCTTCTGTAGCATTCAAGCCATCGAGATCAATATCTATGTAGGCATCCGAAGCATTGTCACGATCGAGTCCTTTAATCACTACTGCGCGGTTATCTGGAGACGAGAAATTAACCCATTCGCTGAATAAATTCTCGTGCACATCAGGGATTTTATCTCCATCTGAATCTGTAGCAGGAGGGCGGGCTCCATCAGTCTGATTAGGGTTAGTGGTACCTACATTCGAGATAGCAGGTAATTGTGAAACAAAGAATAATCCTAGAACTACTAGAACAGTCATCAGAAGCGTTGATTGTGAGCGTCGCATCGGAATCACCTGTGGGCGCGGCAGCACCCAAGCGTTCCTAACTACTGAATCAGCCTTAATAGAGTGATGGAGCAATGTTCAGACTCGGATTACCTACGGTAATCCAACATTTACTGCCAAAAGTGGATTATTTTACTCGTTTCAGGGGGTGAGTTCAAGGGCTAAACGCGATGCCGACCAAAGGTTGGTCATGTCGCTAGCATTCACTCATCTTGGGACAGGTAGTCGCGGAAACGCGACGCTTGTTGAGAGTGGTGATGCTAAAGTCCTCATCGACCAAGGATTCTCGGGGAAGCAGCTGGAGACTCGATTGGCAAGAATGGACCTCAGGCCTCAAGAAATTGATGCCATTATTCTTACCCATCACCATGGAGATCACGGAGGAGGTGCATCAATTGCACAAAGGCGATGGGACATTCCAATTTATTGTAATGACAGAACTGCAAGTGCGCTAAATCTTGACTTGAGAAACGTACATCTCTTTGAGAGCCTGGAAGCTCTAGACTTCGCAGATGATTTGGCACTTTTACCCGTACCTGTACCTCATAGCGGCGCCGACAATGTTGCTTTCATAGCAAGCCACCGAGGAGAGAGAGGAGCAGTCATTACTGATTTGGGTTCATGGACTGACGAATTAGTGAACCATGTTTCGGGATGCCAACACATATCGATCGAAGCAAATTATGACAACAAGCGGCTTTGGAATGGCCCGTATCCGATGAGACTCAAAGACAGAATTGCTGGACGAGGCGGGCACCTTTCAAACGACCAAACCGGACAATTCCTATCTCACGTTGTCGACAAGAACACCAGATCAATTGTTTTAACACACTTGTCTGAGAAAAATAATGCCCCACACCTGGCCGAATCAACCGTACTTTACCATCTTGATGACTTGTTTGAAGGAGACATCCAGATTTCGTTACAAGACGGCCCAGAGTTCACACATCACATTGGACAAAGCGAAGCTGAGCGAGTAGCCCGAGAAGGAATAACTCTGCGCGGATGAGCCCTGTAAGGGCTCGGTGTTGGTGAAACCATAAGAGGGGGGATGATTCTCTCCTGACTGATGAGGTCGCGGAGTAAGCACGATGATGACCTCGCCGTGAGCGAAGTTATTGGAGTGGTAATGCTACTTGCAATGGTTGTCACGATGATGGGAGGCGTGTTTGTTTTCCTGACTCCCTATGTGAACGATTTCCAAGACAATACAGCCTGGTCAAATGCAAATGGCATTGCTGAGAGGCTAGACGGGAGAATTGATGTTGTGGCCGGCGCTAGTATTGATACTGGATTACGCACTACGATTCATACCACTACTAGTGCAATATCTCCGTTAATTGGCGCCGAAGTTTGGACAGTAGCGGCAGACCTTACCAATTCAGAAGTGGTAACTGTAACATATTTGAATCAAACTTCATTCAGTGTTTTTGCTCAAAATGAAACTGCTAACAGGGCACTAATATGGACCCAGTCTGAACAGCAAGTTGTCAATTTCAGCGCCAGTAATGAAGCGGTGATCATAGAGCATGGCATCAATGTTGCAGACACATACATCGTAACAATATACGCCGATAATGAAGAAATTCACCGCCATGCCAAGATTACTATTTCCGGATTGATGATTAAGACAAAGGTTCAGACCGGAGAACATTCCATAGCACTGTTGAATGATGCGAGATTTGACAAATTTTCAGATCAAACATGGAGTATTTCATCGCCACCTGACATGAATATTGAAGAGTTGTTTGACGGGACTATGCGAGCCAGTTTGTCTTTGAGAGATGTTGCCACTATCGGAGCTATTCCTAATGGTAAAAACGCTGTATTTGATGTTCGTTCTGCAGGCCCTGTCACCTTATTCAGCGGAGATGCCTGGAATTTCAGATACACTTACATCTCTTCATTAGGGCCAACTGTAACGCCACAGATGACTGAGGGTTGGCTTACAGAGTATAACCTACACAGAGCATCTGATACTCTGGACCAACATCGTGGAATTAGTCCATGGCTGAGAACTAGTGGTTCTGATGGAATGACAATCGATCATGGAAGTTCTGTTATTGATTTGGAAATCGAATTACAATTAGTGGAGGTTAGCAAATGATACCTTGCAGCCTGCATCGAGATGAAGAAGCTGTTAGTGCAGCAGTCGCAACGGTTTTGCTATTCGGAGGAGTCATCTCAATTATTGGACTCATGTTACTCTCTATGATGCCGATTATCCAAGAGTTAGAAGGATCTCTCAAGAGAAACGACATGCAGGCACAAATGGAAATAATGGGTCATGAAGTGACTCTATTGTCTGAATCGGGTTTGCCTGGAGATTCCTCCGAAGTTGAGTTAATTCCTGTTGACGGAGAGTTGCGCTGGGATAGATTGCGCGGTGGTATGTGGTACTCTGCTTCATGGTACCAGGGTGATACTTTCCGTATTCAAGGTGCACTTGATTTGGACAGGCATATTGACGTAAGACATGCTGAAAGTAATGTACAAGCAATTTGCTATGAAGACATGAGACTTGGACCAGATCGACCGTTTATTTTCACACCAAATGCCCTGACTGATTCAGTGTTAGTTACACCAAAACATGGCTTGACCATTCCATTAGGGCCTGTGGCTGTTGAGCAGAATGGCGTAGAATATGCACTATCGATAGGAGAAGTTATTCGCTTGGATTCTGATTCACAAATCACTTCCAGTCATGACTTAACAGGAATCCAAATCCGTGGAGATTCAGGTTCCACTTTAGTTCCGCCAACCAAAGCAAATCCAGCGACTGGTAAGGGGCAACATTGGGCAATCCCTCTACCTTCTGGAGAATCAACAGTGGAAATTTTTGCTGATGATGACATGCTAGTACAATGGGAGGCTCCCAACGATAGTGGCAATCAAGCAATTGTACAGTCATCGGCTGTTAGAATAGCAAACTCGTGGAGCAAGAATATCAATATGACATCAGATGGCATCCTAGAGGTAATTACTGATGTTGATGCACATTTGATAATTACATTTGGAGGAGAGGGGCGGACGTCTTTGCTAGGAGAAGAAGGAAACTTTTACTCGAAATATTTCATTGCACCTCACGGTTCAGGAAATCTTTCGATAACCAATCCCAATGAGAATGCAGCAACTGTAACTTGGAAGAATGGTGGAGTTTCCGTACCTGCAAATCAAACGAGTGTGGTCCCATGGCCTCCTTTGAACATAGACAGTGCTGCTAACCTCGAGAGTAGTGAGAACATCATGGTTGAGTGGGCAACTGGTAGCGAAGGTATGCGAATGCTCAGTGCAACCGATACTGGCCAAGTAACAGGTTTGGAATTCATTGAAGATGATTCTGAAACCATAGTCAACTATACATCGGAATTTGGAGACTATGAATCAAAACTCTCAATCGACGGGGACTCTGGAATAATGATACTAGAAGACGAAGGCGCAATGCGTTGTATTGCAATAGACCAAACTGCATCAGGATGGATTTCAACAACATTGCCTTGGAAATCCATGAACGGGATACCGCAGGGACAAATTATCTCTGCATGGAGGGATGGAGACCATCCAGCAAGCATTGAAATCACGTTGATAGGAGTTGAAGGTGATTCGACACACGCCAACATAGCCACAGCGTGGGCATTCCACATTTCTAGATTAACATATGAATTTGATACATCGATTACTGGATTAGAAGTTGCATGGAGCGCAGGCGCCATTGTTACCAATCATCCAGAATTAGAACCAACAATTCTAGTTGGACCAACAGACCGACAAGGTCCTGGGCCAAGATTTAGTGCCACTGTACCATCACTTCACCCGACTGCAAACTCGGTTTCAGGAAGTGGAACAATGAATCTAGACATTGAGCTGAGTATGCGTGAGAGCCTAGCATCAACAACAGCATACGATGTACGTAGAGGATGGGTTGGCCCTTACGGTGATGCTGTTGCATCATGGTCCAGCAGTGGATTAGAATCATCTGAAGATTGGATAGTTAACCCTGGTAGAATTGACCTTTTGACTGATTATGTTGGCTGGGTCCCCGTTCCAACGCATGGACCTAGCGAGGCTGTTTGGCACACAGCAGGAGAGCCTATTCAATTCAATCTACAGATAAGTAGTATCGATGTTCATATCACGGAGGCTTCTTCATGAAAGGGAAATTAGTTCGTGACCAATCGGGTGCTAGTACTGAGTTAGGTTACATTTTCACATTCCTACTGGGTGTTCTTTTCCTATCCATGTTTAGCGTTTGGGCTTTTGGACTGGAAACCTCTACTCGTGAAAATTGGAATACAACTGCAGTAGATGTCAACATGGCGGATATTGCTGGCGCTGTGGAAAGAGCAGACCTTGCTAGCAGAGAAGATAGCAGTGTGCGTTATGCAGAAGTTGTTAACTGGCGTTTAACAGAAGCCGATGAATCCGAATTCGTTCTATCACTTGATGATGAAGGACTACACCTTGACCATCCTGAAAACGAATTGGATAGAGATGTTTCAATTTCTGCCACCGGTTCAGGGACATATGAGGGAAGAATTACTCTATCTGGAACTACAGATATTTGGGTAGTTTACGATGATGGAGTAACCTACCTTACAAACACGAGACCTGATTTCTAATCAGCGACCCATGACTGCGGTGTGAACCATCATCTGGACTTCTCGCATTCTGGTTTGAGCACCTAATTCACGGAAGACGGAAAGTGCTCTTTGCAAATACTCCATTCGGCGTTGCCTGTCTGGTGCAACGCCTCCTAATCTCGCCAACAACTCACCAATTTGCATTCTCAAATCATTTGCTTCAGAGATAACTAAAGCTTCACGATATCTTTCTAATGCTTCCTCAATTCTTCCACTATCTTGTAGAACCTCGCCCAACAAGATTGAAACTTCTACTAATGCAAGAGGATCTCCTGCTTCACCCATTGTGGATAATGCATCTGTGTAATGGTGAAGTGCCAAATCTGCATCACCTGTCTTTGCATAATATCGACCTAGGACAGCTCTTGCACGTGCGTGTAAGATTGCATCGTCCCCAGACTCTGAACGCTCATATGAGGATAGTGCGTGATCTCTAGCACGGTCACTCTCTCCAAGGTCCAATAATGACCTTGCAAGAACAATTTGTGCTGGAATCAAATCAAGTGAATCATCGTCAGCAAGAATTTTTTCAACTTCAGAATATGCTTCTAAGGCCTTATTTTTGTCACCACTGCGGCGAAGAATGTATCCCATGTTGTTGTATGAACGGGCAGCACCAATAGCGTCACCAATCGAGATGAATAATTCTAGAGCCTTTCTGTGCATATTCAGACTAGAATCTGAATCACCTCGCTTCAGAGAGATATCTGCTAAATTCGACAATATATCGGCAATGACATCATCCAAACCTGCCGCTTCAGCAGGAGGTTTTGCTTGACTAAACGCTTCCTCTGCTTCATCGAAACGACCCAGTAGTGCCAATACTTCTCCACGCAATCTATCAATTCGACAAGCACTTTCTGCAACAACCGATTTTGTATCAACTGCTTCTAGAAGACCTAACAATTCTATGTGACCTTCCTTGATTAGATTACGCCCCTCTTGAACAATAATATTGGTTGCATCTTCATGCCTCGAAGATGAAATTAGATGATAGATTAATTCCAAAGCGATTTGGCTTGAGTTTGACTGCTTCTCATACCATGAAACCGCTTTGTTGTGAAGTTCCTCTTTGGATTGCTTGTCAAGACTCTGAAGAAGGAATTCCCTAATCAGATCGTGAACGTCATATGTCTCAGAATCTGCATGCCTTGCTAGACCTGATTCTACTAAGGAATCTAATTCATCAACATTCAATCCTTGCTCAGTCAAAGCTTCTAGTTCGATTGGCTCTCGGAACACTGATAGCGCGCCCAACAATCTCTTTTGCTCTCCTGACAATTTGGAGAAAATCTCAATGTTAACATAATTCTCTAAGGATTCGTGGAACGCTCCCGCAGATGCTCCACGGTTAATCAGTTCCAAAACAAGTGGATGTCCACGGCTTAGCGAGTGTATGTAGAGCAACTTTTCTTGATCTAAATCATCGAACGCAGATAGGAGTGAACGTGTAGAGTTCTGGTCTAGTCCTTCCAGAGGTAGAACAAGCGAAACAATCCTTCCGTCAGCATCCTTCAAAGGAACCACTTCCTTGAACGATCGAGAGAAGATGACCAAACCCACATCGCCTTCACATTCTACCAAACCTCTAGAAAGTGCCTGAATTGTTTGATGAAGTGTCTTGTCACTAACCTTGTGATAATCATCAATCACAATCAAAGCTGGAGAATTGGATAACGCATCCAGAATAATACGTGCAGCATCAGCAGCCTTAGGGACTGGAGTTGCTGAAATGTAATCAGCAAGCATTGAATCTCCGATGTTCGAAAGCCAGTCGGCCAAACTCTCGAAGAATGCTCTACTGCCATCCCAATCTTGACAGCGATGGTACATCAGGTTCCTGCGATGCATGAAAGATTCAATCACTTTAGCAGCCATAGAAGTTTTTCCAATTCCTGCAATACCTGGAATCATCAAAGTTGTCGAACGTGCTTCTAGCAGGTTTACCATATTCTCTAATTCTGTTGAACGGCCATAGAAGTGACGTAGACGAGGAAGATCACCCAAACTTGTCACAAGTTGCTTCTCAACATGCTTTGACAAATCTCTCTCGACCAAATCAGCAGATAGAGACCTAACATCTAGTACACCATTGTCATCTAGATATCTGATAACATCGACTGGCCTCATAGTAAACGGTAACTTGTCTTGAATTTCACCAAGAGTTGATGCAATGGTGTTACCACCTGGTAAAATTGCTCTTAGTTGAAATTCTCTCAGGCGCTTCCAAGTATCTTCCGCTAGGTTCATTCCTGAATCTGTTAGGAAATACGCTTTGCGTTTCCGACTAACTCCCTGAACGTGAGCTTGCCTCTCTACAAGTAAACCTTGGTCCTTCAATCCTGCTATTGCTCTGGGAACATTTGAGCGAGCAATAGCAACAGCGTTTGCTATCCCCATTTGAGAGAGCGCAAACGGGACTTCGACCGAATTCATGAAATCAGCGAAATCGGACAAGTGTAGCAAAATTCTCTCTTGAACACCTGGTTTAGGTCGCGTAGCCATACTTCTCCATCTCCACAGTCCTCTTAGAGTGTTGTGTATTCCCGTGTAGGGATCACTGTTGTGGTGGCTGATAGTTTGGATCAGCAACCCACTGGTTACTTTGAGCATCCCAAATCCAACCTGGATGTTGAGGTTGTGCTGCAGGAACAGGCGCAGGAGCAGGCGTTAATTCACCTGCTGCTTGCTCAGCTGCTCTTGCCTTAGCCCAAGCATACGGGTCCTCCTGTTTCTGCTGCTCCATTTCAGCTTCGGGATCATCTTCGAACTCTTCTTCAAACTCTAAGAAGAAGAATGCACCAACGCCCAACAGAACTGCGAACGCTACAACAGCGATAACCACCCACACCCAAGTGCCAATTCCTTCCGATAGTGATTCCCCACTCTGTAAAGTGATGTCATTGCTATCATCCTTACCAATGAATTGGCCGTCTTGTGCAAAGTAAATCTTGTAGTCTCCATCATCACCTAATTGGGAGGATGAAATCTCCATGGTCCATGTTCCATCAGCAGCAACTACTGTTGTATTCAGAAGCGTATCTCCCTTCAAGAGGCGTGCTTTGACTTGTGAATTAGGTAGTCCAGTACCTTCGAATACCGCTGAATCTTCGAATGTTACAGTTCCTGTATCGGCTCTTTGAGCGGTGAATTCAACACCTTTCACAATGAAATTAACCTGATAAGAATATGCCACTGAATCGTAGATATCTCTTGCTTCGAACATTACTCCTTGCATAGACCAGTCGGAGATTTCACTCGAGGTTTGGTACATTGAATCCATCGGATTGTAGATTGCCTTACCTTCAGGAGTAATTCTGATGTGATACGCATAATCATCATCGAATGCAGTTGAAGGATCATCACGGATATCGAAAACCATGTGGCTCGACTGTGGACCTGTTCCATCAGAATCATTGAAGAAATTTAGAAGATTGATTTCTACACCGTCACCACACTTGTCAAATGCACTTGACTTTTCATCACAGAAAATTGTGATTGTATCAACCCATCCATCTGGATTGAAAGTAGGTGCGACGTTGTCGGCATCTGCAGGGTTGTCAATTATGATTCGAACTGTTTCAGTCATCGAATAATCTACACCATCATAGGCCTTGACCTGGACTTCGTATTGTTGGTCATGAATCAAGTCACTCGTGTCCCAATAAGTCATCCATGCACCGTTAGGCTGGAATGAAGTAATAGGATCAGGTCCGTTGTTTAATTCAATTCCACTTGCCAAATCGATAACTGCAATTTCGACTCTTGTTACTTGGCCGTCGTTATCTCTTGCTACACCACTGATCAATGTATCTTCAGATGCACGAACACTTTCCATAGGTAGTGGCTCNCTCACTTGAANAATTGGAATTCTGTTATCATTATCGATGATAATTGTTACAATTTCAGGATTACAAACATCAACTGTTTCATGGCAGTAATTCGAATCACTAGCCCAAACTGTGAATGTGTATGAACCACTTGGCAGAGAGGAGAAATTCCATGAATCAGACCAAACAGTTCCTCCGCCGTTGTTAGCAGGATAGTTTGCAGAGTAGTTATTTGGACCAACTACACTGAACCAAATATCTCTGATATCGCTTCCCTGCACACCTTGGTAATCATCCGAGGAAGTTCCGCTGAACAATACCTCTTGGCCATCATGGGTTGAACCATCTAATGGTGAATCTAGGTTGATAGTTGGTGGATTGATGTTCAACTTGAAAATACGAGTTGTAACAATGGAATCATCTAGGCCATCATGCGAACGGATTCTGAAAGTCACATCCTCTTCGAAGTGATTTGCCATATCCCAATCGAAACTCCATGACTTAAATGGCCAGTTAGACATNGTGACTTCGCCATTTGCCCCAGAGGTATCGGTTGCCAAGTACCAGTCAGAGCTACCATGCGGTTGAATCTCGACTCTCTTGATATCTCCAAACTGCTTCAACCATGAATCATAATCGTTGAAGTAAGGTCCAGATATACCGTCATAAGCAGATCCTGTAATGGAGATGGTTCTAGCGAATGAAGTTCCATCATTCTGATCAACGCTAACTGACGGTTCGATATTATTCAGATTAATCACTTCATCTACCATTCCAGTAAGTATGAAATCGTGAGTAGAAGTTCCTTTACTGAATTTCTTGGCTTCAACGGTATATGTTGGCATTTCTCTGCCGCCATTCTGACAATCAGGGTCCTGTCCATCTACAAGTGTGTCACCGTCATTATCAGCTCCATCTCCACAGGAGTCTTCACCTAGTCCTGTAACAACATGGTCCCAGTTTGTATCGATGTGGAAATTAGACGGCAATGTAACCCACGGAGTAAATCCAAAAGCGTCAGTACTCATGTTGTACAATGGTTTGCCATTTGCATCCTTAATTGTGACAAGAGCGTCTGAAACTTGTGAGTTGTCAGCCTTAACTTGGTATCGAACCAGTTCACCTTGCTCAACTTGAACACCCCATGCAGTATTCTGATTCTGGATATGAATCTTAGACCGGTCAAAGTTTTGTATATCTGAGTAAGTGAATGTTGTTGCGTTTTGGTTTACTTCCATGGATAGAGGCATGAAGCGAGGTGGCCATTCCGCAGTCAGTGGTGCCTTGATACATTCAGATGTATCCCACGGACACTCGGCTCCTCCCCAAGACAAAGATACTGGGTACATTTCATTGCCGCCAGGGTCAGGCATAAACTCGCTCTGAACTGCGACTCTTGACTCTGTAACATTGTAAATCTGTGAAGCGTTAGAGTAAGTATTCTCTGAGAAATATGCAATGGAACCGTACTTGTTTCCGTAATTATCATCGTAAAGTGAGATGTTTGCTGCAAATCCTCCGACTTCAATGTCGTTGCCTTGTGCGTTCACAACCCCTCCTTTAATCCTGAATCCGTCACCAATGTTGTTGGTAACCGTGTTGTCCATAAATGTCGCAGATGACATGTAGACGTGGAAAGCAGGGCATGGGAAATCTCCTCCGTACATGTATTGAGAATTACATGTTCCAGTGTTGTTGGAAATTACGTTGTTAGCGAAATAGATTCTAGCCTTTGTTGGCGCTGGTACATTCCAGCCCTGGTCCTTGTGGTGGTATTCTCCAATTAGGACCGGCTCCTTTGCGGTGTTGAGAATAGTGTTGTTCTCAGCTGATACGTCGGATTCACCGTATACCCACAATCCGTTCCATCCACCGATTGGCCCAATGACGTTGTTGTTGATTGTCACGAAAGAGGACCTAATACCGAATCCTGAACCTTCAGAGGATCCAGAGATTGTATTGCGCTCTGCTACGACAATCGCTCCATCGTATGCAGTGATTCCTGCCCCTTCGGCAGGTGTAATTGTGTTATCAGAAATGACGAATGTGTATTGTTGTCCATTGGTAACCAAGTGAGAGTTTGTATCGATGGCGTTACACTTTGTTGTTATTGTGGAATTTGTGAGATACCCACTGCTTGAACGTAGGAAAGCGCCGTATGAGTTTTCAGTAACCGAAACCGTATCCATACGAACGAAGGAATTTTCTAGATAAATCGCCGAACGTCCGCCACCTTGTTGACCACAGTCAGTTTCCTCACCTGTGAAAGCAGAATTGAGAATCTGCATAACTACTAATCCAGCACCAGCACCGTATGCCTGAATTGCTGCACCCTGGTATCCTTGCCCGTCAGTACCTACTACGAATGTACCACCATCAAGAGTTGGTGAAGCACCGGCGAATGCTAATACGTTTGTAGTATTGATATCCTTGAATGTTGGATTAGTAACACTCAAACTTGCTCCATCAAATATCATGGCACCATACTTGATTGTACCTTGTCCATCAATGTCTACTGGGATACCATAAGCACCATCAAGTGTTACGTGATTCATTCTAGTAAGAGACTGATCGATTGTGGAGGCTAGATAGATTCCAGAGCCGCATGACATGTCAGGGTTGAAGACTCCAGTAACGTAGCATCGCCCTGTTTGGTTAGGAGCAGGAGCTGCTGCTGTGCCCCAAATGAATCGTATTGGAGAACCTGTACTTGCCTGTGAAGCACCACAAGAAGAATCTCCTGCACAGATTGATCCTTGGATTTGGATGTTCTTATCTGCAGGTACGTTGATTGTGGTTCCTGCGTTGATAATCAATTTAGCACCACCCGCTACAAGCAGATCACCGTCTAAATTCATCACCCCAGTCCATGTTTCTGTACCTGTTATCGTTCCTGATGTAGTCTCGTTAACAGCAGTTACTGCTGGTGCAGTCGAAACCATGGCCACGAATAGTGAAACCAAGAATAGACTAACTAGACCTATGCTCTTACTTTTTTGGACGTTTGCTGACATTTCAACACCCTCTCTAACTCTCCCAATTCAAAGACCAACTTAACACATTGGGCTTGTTTTCAATTGAATAGTATCAATTTAGTTTTAAAATATCACATTTTTTGTTTAATTAAAATAACATAATATCAAATTAGNAGAAAAATATCATTTGNCTCCACCCCAACCAATAATGGCTCAGTGCAGCGATTAACAACTAGCATGACACCGAAGAGCGTATTTCTTCTAGCCAAGATTTACCATCAATTGCCCCATATCCCCACCTAGAATCATGCTCTATTCCATCGTCTAAGGGGTTGGCAGAATTCATCAATGCAATCTTTACATCTAGCATGCACTGAGAATCTGGATTTCGCAAATCTGGTTCGGCTTCTAAGATCAATGCNAAGATCCCTGAAACGAATACTGTTGCATCACTAGTTCCCGTTGAAGAATAATACTCGCCATCGAATGCTGTAGAGATGACAGAAACTCCTGGAGCAGATATTTCTGGCTTTAGATGTGGATTCTCTCTATCTTCACCATCACTATCTCGCAACTCACCCAATGACGAACCGTCCCATATGTTACCATCTTCGCCTATTGCTGCAACTGAGATTGCTTCTTTGACATTAGATGGCGTTGCAACCCTTCCATCATCTTCACTTCCACCATCATTTCCAGCGGCAGCTACAACATATACGCCATTTGCAATCGCCTGCCTTACTGCGTTTGTGGTAGGGCCNTCCCTAGATGAATTAGGGTCACTTTCACCACCTAATGACAGGGAGATGATGTCTGCATTGAATGTCTTCCAACACCAATCAATGGCACTAGCAACTACATTTTGGTCGCCGCTATTTCCTCCTTCTCCATCNTCGCCCAATGCTGCAGCCATNCCTAGAGTTACACCTGGAGCAACTCCTTTCATGTGGCCATCCGCAACCAATATCCCGGCCATCATAGTACCATGGGCAAGATTTCCATTATCGGCAGGATCATTCGAACCTGTAAAGAAATCTTTGAACACCAATTCGGTTCCTTCTAAATCGGGATGACTCATATCGATTCCTGTATCGACCATACATACCCTAATTCCATCACCAGTGTACCCTGAGGATTGCAAATCCCTCACACCTGAATCTT
Source organism: Methanobacteriota archaeon (assembly GCA_002710205.1). GTDB lineage: Archaea > Thermoplasmatota > Poseidoniia > Poseidoniales > Poseidoniaceae > MGIIa-K1. The sequence continues at coordinate 36,010 of PAJN01000016.1, forward strand.
CGAATGCCCATTCTGAGGTAGGAGGTGGTATTTCTATGAACAGTAACTGACTACGCCATATTGCCCAAAAAACCAGAATTAAAATCAAGAATATTCCTACATTAGCAATACGTTGAGTTGCTCTTCTTGGCCTTGAAACAACAGGTACGGGCACTGGNGCCCATCCCATAACTTCACCACGCCATCCATCTTGATGTCCTACAGTTGCAGAGTCGGCTGCTGAAACAATGCGATTATCTGTGGGCTCTGGAATGAATTCAACATTGTTGAACTCTTTTTCCTCCCACATATTACAACGCTGACGCTCTTAATGCTTGAACATATGTCTCNTCCCAACCGAACCAAGCCCCTTTGAAGAGCAGGGTTCGAGATTGAGTCTCAGAAGCGACCCGAGGATCCCTTCTTTGCAGTCTTGAAACCACCGTACAATACTAATCCAGTAAGTAGGATGATTACAACAACTAACCAATCTGATTCGCCATCTTCGTCTGCCATGTTGGAGAACTTGATGGTGATAATGTCTGATGTCTGACTGTCTTCATGCGTAGGAGTACCTATTACTTCCAGTGTAACCTTCAATCTTGCATCACCAGGAGGCAAGTCAGAATAGTCAAAGGATGCATAAGCAACACCATTTGCAGGCACAGTAATTGTAACCTGCTTTTGTGGGTAATCAGTATCTCCAAGTTCATCTGCTTGCAGATAGACAATTACATCCTGTGCAGTTAGGAAACCATCGTTTCTGATTGGTATGATGAATTGACCGTCTGCGTTAGCCTTAGCATCAGCAGCAGCAGGTTCAACACCACCTTCAACAATCACTAACTTAGCAACTGAGATTTTCGCATTTGTCGACTGTGTCTGTGTATCAAAGTCACCTTCACTGTCTGCAGTAAATTCAACCGGACATGATTCTTCAGATGAAGCATCAGCTGGTGCGAATATTGTGAATGATTGACTACGCTCACTTCCAGCAGCTACTGTAATGTTAGACATTCCAGGGGTTACTTGCCATCCTTCACAGGACAGGCTAGACTGAACTGAAACTGTATCGTCACCATTTCCATCGTTAACAATTCTCAAAGTCACCAATGTCTCACCGCCTACTCCAACACCAATGTCAGCTGGAGCATCAACGAATGATATGTTGTACTGCTGTGGAACATTCACTCGAACACTNACTTCGTTAGGGCCACCNTCTGCAGTGAANCGCATGTTGACTGCGTGTCCATCNTCATAAGTTTGAGATTGGTTCTGCAGAGGTAGAGTGATTCTAGCATCTACTTCGGTAGTCAATAACTGCGAGGTGTCAGAGTTGTTTGCTCCGATTCCCATAGTTACATCCATCACATCTGTCCAGTCGCCTGTAGAATTGAGGTATTCAATTGACCAGAATTCTGCATCCTGAGTTACTCCAAGTCCACCTGAAGCGGTGAATTGATCGGAAATTTCAGTTCCTTCATAGGTCAAACTCAACTTCAATGTGATTACCTTGTATCCTTCATCGTCTTCTATCGCTGTCATTTCAGTGAGGTCATCACTGTCGAATATTGCAGTTCCTTCGCCGATTGAGATTACCTCTACTATCAAGTCGGAGTTAACTCTGCGAGTGAATTCCATGATTCTATCTTCAGCTGTGTCCTGAATTACATCCACAGAGAATCCTGCGGTGTATTCCATGGTCAAGTTCAGTTCGTGTTGTACTGTATCGAACTCACTGTCAAGTACGACATTTCCTGCAGGCAGGATAATCTCTAGTTCTCCATTCGAATCAAAGTCCATATTCCATTCAAGACCTTCGCCTAGATCGATTTCTACCTCGACTCCTTCAGAAACATCTCCAGCATGGAATTGTTCGCTTTCGATTGACAACCATGAAGTGGATACTGCTAGTAGGCCACCCTTCTCCATTACCATGTCAATGGATGCCCCTTCCTGAACAGATGCTTCCAATAGTCCAACAGCGATACCACCGCCGTTTTCATCAGAATCTGTTCCTTGGACGACTACGATCCAATCACCAGGTTGGATGCTTGCATCCCACGACAATGTGTCATTCTCGAAAGTTGTCGAAGTTATTGAAATCGGGTCACGTATAATTCCGCTTACAGGGTAAAGTGTTACAGTTGCCCCATCTAGTCTAGTGCTAGTTCCAAGAATGTCTGTTACATTACCAGATACAGATACTAATCCTGCACTCATCTCGAAATCACGGCTCTCGTGAGTATCGTTAACNACGTAGAATGTGTTGTTTCCATCAGCATAATTCACTGTAGCGAAACCAGTCTTTTCAGCGACAACCGTGTAGTTGTCTCTAATTGGTACGAACAGTTTCCATACACCTTCAGAGTCAGTAGTTACATTTTGGTCAAATCCACTAGATGTGGTTACAGATACATTGACTTCTTCNATACCTTCACCGGATGACGGTATGTCGTCCTCATTTAGGTCCCAGAAGATCTTACCTCCAATCAAAACAGACTTGTCGATACTTACGATTCCTGCTTCCCAAGAGTTGTTGACCATGCTATCAGCAGAGTTGTAAATACCCTCTTCAAGTGTCCAACTCTCTAGATTCTCTGTTCTGTTGAGCACCAATGTCCAGTTACCTGGCATCAGAACTTCACTAATCATTCCTGAGTTGTCAGATGGACCTAGGCTTACGTTGCCTAAGCCATCCAAACTGACTGCAGTGATTCTAGTTGCTGTGATATTCGAATTGGTCAAGGATTCCTGTAACTGAAGGTTTACAGCCATTGCAGTCTTTGTGTTCCAGCTAAGGCCAGTCTTTGCTCCATCGATGTTCAAGACACCTCTGAAGATTTCAGTTTCGTTGCTGTCAGCAGTGTACTCTGCGACCTCAACATACCATTCACCGTGAGGAACATATTCTGCAAAGGTTCCATTCTCATCTGTCACGAGTGGATAGAAGTCATCACCAGCATCGTTTCTCAGCCATACAGTTGAGTTATCCATAGCGAATCCACTTTCCATCAATACTGTTCCACTTACAAGATATTCTGGTACAATCATCACATCAAGAGGATCTCCCGACCCAGCAAGACCAATGTCAATACTTGGAAGTCCTGTGGAATACAAGCGGTAGTCGCTAGCATTTTCGTCACGAGGATCATCTTCGAATAACTCGATAATGTAGTTTCCAACCGATAATTCGACTGTCAGTTCTCCAGTAGTATCATCGTACATATCTTCAGTAACTTGAACATCTAATCCAAATTGATTTACTGATGTAATGTTGAATACAGGTTTGATTGCAGTTCCGTTATCCCATACTCCATCATCGTTAGTATCCAAGAATACTCTTAGAGTTAGAGAAACGTTTGCAGGATTTGCAACCAAGATAACTTGTTCACTCTGGTTTGATGCATTGATGGAGACAGGAGCCACATTCATGTCAGAATTGGAAACTGTCATTGTCCAATCATCATCGTTCAGGTGCATTAGGAATGTTCCCGAGTCATCTAGTTCATTTCTCCACTCCAATCCATTGGAATCTGTAGCGATTACTTCGACACCGATTGCTCCGGATATTTCATTGCCCCAAGCGGTTCCTGAACCGTTAACAGGAGAATCTCTTAGCCAAACTGCACCTTGGATGATGTTTGACTCAACCAAGAACAAGTCTGCATCAGTAACATCTGATGCATTGTTAACAATCATGCCAGCTGTCAAAGTTTTGCCGATAGTAATAGCGAAGTCCGATGCAGTCACATGGAAAACCAAGTTTTCTGGCATTCTGAAAGCAAACGTTCCGTTTTCATCAGAAATGGACTCGAGGATAATCATTCCTGAGCGTGCTTCGACCTTTATGTCCTTGACTTTATCTCTGTTTTCTTCAGGAACATCTGAAGGTTCGTTGATAGAATTGCTAGAGTCTAGTAGCAACTCATTCAATCCAGGAATTGACCATATCGTACCGTTAACCCAAACGCTGACTGCATATGACAAGTTCAATTCGAGGTCATCTGTAGTGACTTCGACTTCATGCCATAGAACATGGGTTTCGTTTGTTTCATCNGAAATNATCCATTGCCCCATGTTGATTTCAGCATGAACGACTCCATTCTCGTCAGAAGTTGCTGTTACAACATACTGATTCAAATCAGTACTCTCAGCGTTGGTGAAAGTAATGGTTCTGTTAACAAGATCAAGACCAGATCCGCCATCATCTAAGTTGATTACAACATCTCTCTTTGTTGGAACTGAGACTGCAAGGGTTACATTNTCTGAATCTAATCCAACCGAGAAGTTCTCTTCAACTTCATACCATCCGTCATCATCAATGTCGACTCTCCACTGGTAGAACCCAGTTGCCATTGGCCCATAACTGAAGTTACCATTTTCATCTGTTACAATAGATACAGGTTCANCATCTTCTGCCAAATCGTAATCAATTAATTCAATTGTAGCATTTGGCAATGGCGTAGGTTCTCCATTCGTCAAGTAGTCTGCGTAAAGAGTATCCTCGAATATTGAACCNGGCATCTTCATTACCAAATCTGTAACTGGCTCAATTGTAATTTCAACCGGGTCAGGAAGCAGGACTTCTCTTCCGTTCTCCATTACAGCAATCATGTTGTAAGTTCCTGGCATTAGTCCTGTCTTGTAGAAAGAACCTGGAGCAACCATTGGTCCAGAGAAAGTTCCCTCACCGATGAATAATCCAGTACCATTTGCAGTACCTAATCCCTGATAGAAACCAGTACCTTCGAATGTTTCACCATCAAGGTACTTGACTACAGAAACAGGACCGTCTGCAGTCATTCTTCCGTTAGCATTGACTGTTCCTGAGAAGAGATAGGTATCTTCTTCACCAGTCAAACATGCCACATGCGTAGATGTTACAGTTTCATTTTCGATCGTTTCGTTGAATGTCGGAATAACTTCTATTGTTTCATTACCATTGGTTTCTTCTTCACACGNAGGAGCATCATAATCAATCCAGTTGGCAACGATTGTACCTGCACCTGTGAATGACGCATTAGCNGTNTATGAGCGACCATCCAAAACAGTGCGTGTGTAATTTCCTGTGAATCCGTGAACAATACCTGTGTTNCCTTGAGTATCGAATGTNCCCTCAGAAGTGAAAGTTACCTCTCCAGTTCCTTGGATTATTCTAGATTCACCAGCGTTTGTTGTAAACGAACCGCTAGTTGTTGTAACTGTGTAGTTGGAAGTCATGTCCCAGATGTTACGTAGAATGAAGTCCATTCCATCAAGAGCATCGCCCTCGAAGGATTCATGGCCAGTCCAAGTGACTGTTCCAGAAACACCGCTAGATTCTACTGCGATATTGAAGTCGGTATCTATTGAGTTACCNAATTCTCTGTCTGCTTGAGCCCCAGTAATGTTCTGTGTAACTTCACCCATCCAAGACATGTTTGCAACCTTTCCTAGTAGAGCTGTGATCAAGTTTGTCTCTCGGTCATCGTTGGTTTCCACAGTTAGGTCACCAAGACCTGATGCATATTCTCCGGTAGTGATAGTATCCTTAGCATCAACATCATCGAAAATTCCTGCATATGCTGAAACTCTAATCTTACCTGCTGGAACAGTGTAGGACCATTCGCCGTTTTCATCGGCGTCTGTGTATCCGATTGGAATCCAATAAGTGTCTTCATCCATATCCACTTCTCCCTCACCGGAGAATGCGTCTCTCTCGATTAGGATTCTAACATTTGGTAGAGGTTGACCATCATCAGACATTGTGACGGTTCCGCCTACTTCAACACCNGGATAGTACTTCAAAATCTTGACAAGGGTATTTGCCTGTCCTAGAGTATCGTACTCATCCTCTGCATTGTACCAGTTAGCAATTACAAAGTGGTTCATCATTGCACCAGGCAATGGAACTGCATTTGTCATAATTGAATTTGGAGTTCCTGATTGGCCAAAGTGTTGACCTGGTTGTTCAGTTGTTGCAAATCCAAGTGAAGATGCACCATAACCAACGTATGTTCTAGCAAGCATAGTGTCGAAGAATGCTGGTGTGTGATCGATTCTGATATCTACCAGACTCAATGGGTCGAAGGTTGCACCAGATTGTTGATTCAATACATCCTTNCGCATTTCCTCATCGAATTCTTCACGNGTCATTTCATCGCTGAATTGTCCNCGAGCGGTCATGTACACTTCATCCATGAATGTACCAAAGTCTTGTCCAGAAAGAATAGTTGGAGCTGCGAAAATACCAGTTGGGCTACCGCCGCTNTATTCGGAACTGTATAGACCAGCGCGAGGATACAATCTGTTATCGATTGCAAAGTATCTGATTTCGTGGTCTCTAGTGATTGTTTCACCGGGAGCGCCTTCATAATCTTGGACTGTGTAAACAGCGTTGTTCGATAGGTCCACATACAAAGAGTGCAATTCTTCGCTGTCAAGTGAAGAAGTTAGCATCTGAGTGACCAATGCAATACCTGCATTCTTTCTGTGAATACCTGTACTAACAGAGTCATACTCTTCAATCAAATCTGATGTGTACCAATAATCTCCGAAAATGTAGTGTGTAGTGTTATCTTCAGTGTCTGAAGCTGCACGGATGTTGTTGTTGAACACAGGTTGAGCCTCGTCCAAGTGAACGAAAGCATAGTCTCCAACACACTCAGCACCAGAAGGACAAGCGATTGCTTCTCCGTTTTCATAGACCTTGTAATAGGTCTGCGGGTCTGCGCCAAATANACCATTGTCAATCAATCGNCCTTGTGCCATCACAACGTCACCGTTGACTTGAGTTACCTCAAACGAGCGGTCGATTACACCATCGGAATCCATGTTGGTTTGGATCTTGACGAATTCGGACTTCTGCTCATCAGTTAGGTGGTTACCAAGAGAATTCAGGAANGAGTTTGTGTGAACTCTGTCGCCNGTTCTTGCTTCGTTGTATGACAAGTCTGCNTCAGATAGTCTCCAAATGAACATAGCTGCAAGGTCATCTTGGCTTCTTGCTAGAAGCATGTTACCAGTGGCAGGAATACCAGACTGGAAGTTGTCGGAAACGGATGGGTGGTCACCAGTTTCTANTGCTTGGAAACCATAATCCCACCATGATACGAATGCTGGGCGGTCAGAGTATGCTTGATCTGTGTCTTGATTTGACAACCAATCGTATGCCATATTCCATCCTCTGTCATTGTACCCAGAACCAAATGANCCGAGGTACCAGCGTGAATTATCATCGTAATCCGAGTCGTCTAGGATTGAGAAACCAAAGTCATTCCATCTGAGAATGTCAGGAGCAATGTTGTAGATTGTTTCATCCATTTCTGCTTCNTGGCGAGAAGAAGACGGCATTGCTGCATCGATACCGTAACTTGCGTGCTGACTGATTAGCATCAACAGAACAAGACCGATAGCGCTGAATTGTGGAGTTCTCCAAATAGCCTTACGAGCGTTGGTAATTCTCTCACCAGGNGTTCTAATTCCCATTCTTCTCCACGANCGAGCCATGTTACTTGCACCGCTTGCGCCCCATAGGGTGACAATACCCCAAGCGCCCATGACTGCCATAGCAGGAGCGGCGTTGAACAGGAATCTTCCAGCAGACCATGCCATGTATGCAGCTACGATAACCCACATACCTAGGATGAGTTTTGTCTGGCTCTTCCTAACAACGCCATCCCATAGAGCAATGATACCCATGACGATTGCAAGAACGAAGACAATCGGCCCGAAGGATGCGAACAATTGTCCACGGCTCGGAGCGCTTGCTTCAGCAATTGTACCGAAAATCTTGTTCTTAGTGAAGTATCCTGAACCTGTGGTCAAAATTTCCCAGGCATTGGATTGGTCTGTAATCTGCAAGNCGTAAAGAACTACACCGAAAACAATTCCACCAGTGAATAGTGAACCTAAGACTAGTAGCCAAGGCTTGTCACGGAATCCAGTAGTAATCCATGCTATTGCGATAGTGAATAATGTAATGAATAGCAGCGGAGTCAATCCCGTTGAGTTCAATACTAGGTNTAATTGCGGGTGNGCATAGAATGGCAGAACCATGATGAAGATTGTACCNAGCATCATGAGATTCATTGCAGATAGAATCGTACTGTCTCTCCTTCTGAACATATTCATAGCAACCTGTACAAAGTATGCNAGGAAGATAATTGCNGGACCGTAAACGAAACCTTTCCATCCTAGAGCAACGATACCGAAACANACACCTGCTGCGATAGCATTAGCAGACGCTTTCCTGCGCTGCTTGAATACTTCAGACATAGCCTTGATGATACCAGAAGGATATGCGTTAGTGTACCTAGATAGTCGCTCATCTCCGCCCTCTTTGACTGCGCGCAGGTAGAACATGAACGCAGCAGTTAGGAACAGAAGAACGTATGAATCGTGGTCAGCCATAGCCCATGTCGACTTTTGGACGTGGGTTGGCATGAATGCAATTAGCCAAGCAGCAATTACACCAGCACCCTTTCCGAAGTTGTCCTTAGCAATAGCAGCCATTGGGAACACAATTAGTGCACCGAATACTGCAGGTAGAGCAAGCATTGCATACCATACAGATGCATCTGATGAAATTCCAAGATTTGTCAGAAGCATTGCAACTAATGCCATTGACCAAGTGAACAATGGCGGACGTGGATTGATTCCTCCAACNGGATAGTTTCTGTCAGCATCCCAAATCAGATGTGCGTTTTCCGCAATGACATAGTCCACTACGCGCTTCATGTACCATGGGTCAGAACCTCCAGTAAGATCCCAAGATTCCAAACCTGATGAGTTCATTGAAGGAACGAAGTACCACTGTACTCTAATCGCAAGAGCGACTAAGAAAGCAGTGAATGTCATGATTCCTGCCCAGTGGTTGGACCAGAAAACACGAGCCTGGCTTGGCTCATGCAACTCTCTGTTCATCCATCCNCCGTAATCTTCGTTGGTTGCGAACCAATAGATCACAACTCCAATGAAGAAAGTAATTCCGAACCAAATCCAAACCGCCCAACTTCCTTCGAAGTTTTCGTTAGCCCAGTGGCCGGATTCATACAGTGAAGACACTATGTAGAGTGTCCACATTGAACCAAGGAATAGTGCACGTGTGAACCATCTTTCAGCACACATCCATGCGCAGGTCAATGCAACTATTCCGGTTAATGCTGCAGGCCAGAATCCGATATATCCATGATAACCTTCTTCAGACCAGATAGCAAGTATGTCCATGTCTCCAAGCGTGTTGAAGTATGCCATGATTGCAATGTGAGTTGCTGCCCAAACCGCTAGTGCGATTTGCAAAGGAAGTGTTGCTTTATTCCAANTCCCATCGACTGGTTTGATGTATCCAAACCATCCCTTGTCGGTAGCAGGAGTAAGAACTCCTCGCAACAATACAGCAGCTAGTAGGCCAAGTACTACGAAGATTCCAAGAGTGTTGAAGAAGACAAATCCAGTTGCTTCTTGCCATGCAGATGTTCTAATGTATTCCTGGCCTTCCAAAGTGTAGAGTTTTGTTTGTGTATCAGCGAAGTGTGCTGCCGCTACAATTGCGGTCCACAATCCTGTAAAGCTGAATATCATTACAGTGTTCCATTCATGGCGTCCGTTCGAATCTANTAGATATCCACCGAACATCACAATGAAGAAGATCAAACCAAGGAAGTTTGAGTCCATGTACATTGAAACTCCTTCTGCAAGAATGAGTGATACAACAAGGGTAGCGAGGGAAAGTGCTGCGCCTTGGTGGATGACTTCGAATTCTTTCATGACACGAGGTGCCATTCCAAGTACAGCTGCAATTGCAATTACAGCGTACGGTTCCATTTCGTTCATCTCAAGGACTAAACCGAAGTCTAGGCCGTAGTCAGCGAGGAGTGCAACCAAAATTGCAAGGGGTGCGATTAGCCACCCCAGCAATGCGCTTTGCGCTCCAATTTTTCCGTCGTTTTCTGTCGACATCATGTTTCCCTCTAGTTTTCTAGGTGCAGCCTAAAGGCTGTAGCATTGCGGCCACTTGAGACCCCTTTTTATGCGTTACCTATTGGCAATATCTGGGTATTAAGGAGCGACTACAAGAAAACGGCCCACNGCGAGGCCGTTTTGTTAAAACAACTCATAGTGCTCTATGCCCAATATCGCGCCTGTAATGTGAGCCGGACAAATCAATTTGTTCAATCAAGGCATAAGCCTTGTTTGNAGCGTCTTGGAGACTGTCCCCCATGCCAGTGCAAGAAAGCACCCTTCCACCATTGGACAAAAGTTGTCCATTTTCGACCTTTGTTCCGGCATGATTAACCCATGAATCTGAAGTTGAATCTGGAACATTGTTAATGGCTCTGCCCTTCTCAACTGAACCCGGGTAATTCTCTGCAGCAAGGACCACAGTTAGTGCATGCTTATCGTGGAACTGAACTTCATGAGAAGCGAGTTCATCTCTCGCTGCTGCACTCAAAATTTCTCCTAAATCAGATGCAATGAGAGGTATCGTGATTTGACACTCTGGGTCGCCAAATCTTACGTTGAATTCCACTACGTATGGATCGTCATGCTCATCAATCATCAATCCAACATAGAGTACTCCTCTGTAAGGCACTCTGCGGCTTGATAGGTCCTTATGCATGGGCTCGACGATTCTCTCAATCGTCTTTGCTTTGACCTCATCTGTATAGACAGGGGCTGGAGCATAAGCACCCATTCCTCCAGTGTTTCTGCCCTTGTCTCCTTCGAACTCTCTTTTGTGGTCTTGACTCGCTGGAAGGCAGACATAACCGCTTCCATCCATCACTACTAACATGCTAGCTTCCTCTCCTGGAAGGAATGCTTCAAGCAAAACTTGACCGTCACTTTCTATTGATTCTTGAATGAATTGTCTAGCCTCTGAACGGTCTTCAGTGACTACTACTCCTTTTCCTCCTGCCAAAACATCTCTCTTAACGACCCAAGGATTTCCAGCAAAGTCATCTAGAGCAGCATCAATATCACTGTCTTTTCCTAATACATGAAAATCTGCAGTTGGAACTCCATTTTGCCTCATGACCTGCTTTGCGTGTAATTTGCTGCCTTCCAATCTGGCAAGGGCTGCAACGGGTCCAAAGCAAGGAATATCCATTTTTGCAAGTTGGTCTGCTAATCCCTCGCACAATGGTGCTTCAGGNCCAGCCACGACAAAATCAACTTGTAATTGGAAAGCGAGATGAATCAAGTCAGAAACATCGCTGAAAGCATGATTAGTTGCTATTTGGTCTGTTCCCGCATTGCCTGGAGCGCAATGAATTTCACCAACAGAAGAACTTCTTGCTAGGCCCAAACATAGTGCATGTTCACGGCCTCCGCCACCTACTACCAAGACTGACATTCCTGCCATGACCGCTCCATCATTGATAGGCTCATAAGGCCATCGTGAAGTGAAAAAACGCCATTGAGTTCAAAGGCTTGGTGTTACACCATTGTTTTATGGCAGATTTCAATGTCTTTGAAATGATGTTGTTCACACTTTGGATTTATCTTCCGGGGTTCCTTGTCAATACTTTCGCAATGATGTGGGGCAAGTGGCTGCCAAAGACTGGATACGGGCCATGGCCTATCGATGGAGGAAGGGTGCACAAAGATGGAAATCGGCTACTCGGTGATGGCAAGACATGGAACGGTTTGATCGGAGGTTCGCTAACTAGCGGATTACTGTGTTACCTAATGACCATGGTTCCAGAAAATTGGATATTCATCTCTCCGACAGAAGCTGCTACTGGATGGGCTGCAAGTGCATTCGTCCTTGGTACATTCTTAGGATTCACAAGTTTAGTTGGCGATTCAACAGGCTCTTACTTCAAACGACGTAAAGGNATGAAGAGAGAAGGAGATGTTTCCAGTAAAGCACCCCTACTTGATACGCTTCCATTTGCGATATCTGTTTTCGTATTCGGTCAACTATTCCTAACAGGTTCCAATCATGGGGATAGAGAACTGATTTTACCGATGGCATTGCTTGTTGTGATTACTCCAATTCTACACCGTTCATTCAACCTCATCGGTTACAAGATTGGATGGAAAGATGTGCCCTATTGATGATAATGTCGGGGCATGATTCATTTGCTTGTTCATTAGAGCGTGTAACATGCGAAGAGCACTGCTACTGTCTCTAATCATTTTACTAAGCCAGCCTTTTGCCTCTGCAACAGATATCTCCGATGATTCTGAAGAGGATTCTAGCGGAACTCTTTCTGGGACATACACTGTNACTAATGGAGCCACATGGACCGTTTCTGGAGATTATGAAATCGCAGAGAATACTGCCGTAATTGTTGAAGAAGGTTCAACTATGGTTGTATCCGGTTCTATGGATGCAGTTGCACCTCCTAAACTCAATTTAGCGGGCACTGCTAATGTTCTTGTCCCAGTTGGATTCCTTGGAGAAACCGGAGTTTTACGAATTGATTTCGCCGATGAAGTACTCTACGGAATAGATATTGAAATTAACAATGAAACGACTGCAAATTGGACTGGTACTCAATTCGATTGGAATGGTGATTTAGATGTTGAAAATGTCACTGTTAACGTAACAACACATCCTTTCCAAATTTCTTCAATTAGCACAATTACACTCTCTGCACAAGGTACTACGCCTGTAATGTTGGAAGCTGACGAACTATCAGGCGATGGTACGTCCCTGGTAATTCCTGACAGAAACAATGCTTGGAGCATAGTTGTACAAGGAACTCTAATTGTTACTGGTTCGATTTTCGGAGCAGGAATAACTTGTTCAGGAACATGCACACTAAATGGTGCACAAATGACTAGCACAGGTCCGATCGAAGTTATGGGTTCAATCAGTGTGACGGATTCCACACTATCTGGAGGAATCAGTGACGAAGACATCATCTTATGGGATGATGCAAGTGTAACCTGGACCAATTCAACGGGTACAGGAGGAGTTACCGACAACTGGGTGAACATTCTAACNTCTCGTACAGTTGGAGTCCAAAACGGATATGTTGTGTTCTATGGATACAACATGGGATATGATTCGATTAGTACATCACCACTTGGCGATAATAACACATTTGATTCCAGCAATTTGGGTGACAATGTAATAGAAATAGCCCTTGATGAAAGAGATAGAATGGTTAGATGGCAAGATGGCGATGGAGTCATGCACGAAGAAAGTGCTAGCGGTTTAGTTGTCCTTTCAACTCCATGGGGAGACTATGAACACCAAATCGCAGAATTACCTAAGGTCAATCACTTCGATGTATCACTTGACCTTCCTTCACTTTCTTTTGATTCGCTTGTAGAAAGCGATGACGAGAACAATGTCGATTCAAGGTTGGGAGTAATGGCAACTGTAACCAATAACGGTGATGCGGCTGCAAATTTCCTTATCGATTGTACATCTAACGGANTCGANGCAAATGTGGGAGTGAATGTACCTTATTCTGCAGAACCTGGTGAAACGATTGAGATTCCAATGAACTGGGATTCTGCTGTTGAAGGCGAACTATCTCTTGAGTGTGAGATTTTCGTGCCATATCACTTCAACGGATTCGAAGTAGTATCTACTGGAAGCGCAGCAACAAATCCAGTTACTTGGTCCATTGAAGATGATGATTCAGCGAATCTGGTTCTACCGATTTCTATTGGTTTGGTAGCGGCGGTGGTTATTTTCGTCTTAGTTCTCAGGAGACAGATGGGCATTGAAGCCGCGAAAGAATACTCTCACGTCACAGAAGAGTTTGATGATGAAGACGAAGATTCTGGGGTAATTGAGTGATTACGCCTTTACTCTACGAATACGCACATACACTACTTCGCCGTTGATTACCTTACGGACACGGCCNTCTACTGACCCANTTTCCCTAGGCTTACGAGAACCTCTCCTCTTCGGAGGTGGAGGAATATTGGCAGCTTGTGTATCATCTAGTGACCAATTGACCATGGCATANGGTTAGTCACTNNAGGTATAAACCGTTGTTTCAANCAAANNGATGCAACNGTNATACTCAGNNNGCTNNNGNNGNNNGATCNTCGTCATCATTACNNNNTTCATTNNNATCCCANAAGAATTCAATNNNTGAACTNGTATCAGTNTAAGTTTCNCCTAAATCATTGACNATNTGNACTTCNAANGTATANCATCCGTCNNCGCTNTCATAGAAATCANNNNTTGCAAGGTNACCNGCATNNGTNCCTGGCATCANNACCCATCCNCCGAANAATTCNCCAATTCCGTTAACAATACCCTCNTTNGCATTAATTGTNGNNTATTGATATTCNACATNNCNACCCNTNTTTACNACCAANGTTGCACTCCAATCAGATGCTATTGTCTTTGGAGTAGTTCCTGTGAAAAAGTTGTTTGAGAAACCAAATTCTGCACTTGGGTCGCCCATTCCTATGATCATTTCTACAGTTATTCCGGTATAGGATTTTTCTCCGTTGGAATTGGTGTCAAAGACTTCAGTTATTCTGACGAAGCCAGTATCAACCTCTCGGTTCATAATATCATTAAACTTCACGCTGTCTTCACCACCATCTGATGTTACCTTAATCTCGTAGTCGACTTTACTCATGTCNTTCATNTTCATGGAATTNCCAGACCAGAATTCATCCAGACTAATTGAATGACTACCTCTATCGATATTTATTTCNCCATCATGCGAATATTGAACACTACCGTCTACAAAAACTTCGACTGTATATGCNGTGCCGCTTGGGCCAAAGAATGACAAGTCGATTTCATCCTTTTCGCCATCTAATTCAANAGATGCAATTGTAACTGCACCTCCAGCGTTCATGAATATTGTTCCAACGATTGTTGCAATAAATAAGCCTGCGAAACCAAGTGCTGTGAGGGCGATTTTAGCCTTAGAAAGTTCTTGTTGAAGATAATCAGAACTGTTGAATAAAGTCCATCCTATNAGCATCAAAAAGAATGCNATAATNTAGTCACTNAATGTAGCATATAACCAACCATTTTGNACNAANAAGAACATGCTNACCAATAACGAAAGTACTCCAGCAATTTGCAGTCCAGTGGTGATCTTAGAATCGAGTTGAAGAGATTCTTCAGAAGCNATCTCATCTGGNACAACTTCGGTTTTTTCGGCTGCNGTCTTGTTTGCTTTGTCTAGAAGTCCACTCATTTCAATCACCAATGTGTGCCTACAATGAAGTCTACGGCATGTACTTCGTTATCAATACAACCCCTATATGGGTCAATTACAGTAGCAATTAGTACGCTGATTCACAGACCGGGAGCTGCTTCGCGCCAGTCTGCTTCTTCNTCGTCTTCATCGTCTTCCATGCTTCTTCTAGCAATCACTGCTGCTGCCATACCAAGCATTGCAAGGGAAGGAATCAATTCGAAACCTGGGAGATATACACCACGTACGTAGATAGTAATCATCTGTGCCATTGAGTTACAGCCGCTTGTTTCGTATCTACATGAGAACTCAGAAATTGCTTCGAATTCTAAAGTATGGTATTCATCAGTCCATCCCTGATTCTTAGGAGTACGGACCATGACACGGACCTTCATAGGTGCTGCCATACCTTCAATTTCAACAGAAACTAGAGGAATTGAAATCTGGAATCCTTTTTCTTCTAATTTATCTCTAGATTCATCCGTAACTCCAACCTTGAACTTGTCTGCCCAGTTACCTTGGTTGTATACTTTGAACTCAAAGTTGTGATCNGTCTTAGGAGATAATTGTAGGAAAGGCTCAGTCGCTTCGACTTGCAGACGGCTAAACTGTAGGATGTTGATAATCATCTGAACTTGTGATTCAGCAATGTTTGGTGGAGGTGCACCGTTTGCTTCAACAACTGTTGCTGTAACAATTAGGTTGCGGCCAGACATAGTCATTCTCTGGTCAGCTCTTACAGTGGTCTGGAATTCGGATTCACCATTAGGCGCTAGAGTAATTGTACCTGGCGCAGCAACTACCAATCCATCGGCTGAAACTTGAATCTGAATTCTCTCAACATACGAGTTAGGGTTTGAAACCTTACAGTTAGCGAATCCAGTTAGAGTAGCACCAGGGTAAACTGGTACGTCTACAGCACCGCTAGGATTTGGAGATAGACACTGCAAATCCACTGCAGGAACTGACACCTGAGCCGCTGCCGGTGTTGCTATTACTAGGGTGCTTGCTAGGTAAACAGCAAGTAGGAACAAAGAACGTCGTAGTGCCTTCATTAAATCACCTGTGTTCCGACCCAACTTCTCGACCCTCATAACCATTTTGGGAACTTGCCTTTGTCAAAAGGGATAACGAGGCCGCTTTTGGATACGGGCACATGTTGATATGCTTTAGCCGATTCGATAGTAATACCAGAGGGATTTGATGAGTGACGAATTTATGATTGAAGCAGAAGCACATTGTGACGGACCATGTGGCGTTTACGACCCTGCTAGCGCCAGAGTTGCTGGTGAAGCAGTACAGTCTATGACTAAGAAAATGATTGCACTTGCTGAAAACCACGGCAACGATTGTGGATCTGCAACCTACATTAACACAATGAGCCGCTATGCAGCGATTAAGGAAGAGGAAGCACAGAAGTGCAAGGACGAANTACTAGTACTTTGGACTGACTTTTTCAAGCCACAACACCTAGATGCAAACCCAGACCTTCATGACACATTTTGGAACGCAGCAAAGCTTTGTTCTGCATGTAAGGTCGAAGTTTCCGCAGACCACGCACAGGAATTGATGGACGCTATCGAGTCAATCCACAACATGTTCTGGTCGGTCAAGGGCCGTGAAGTTCCATGGATTCGCGCATCCTGAATGTCAAAATCAAAGGCGACTCAATGTGGCCTACATTCAATGATGGTGACATCATAAGTTGTGAACAGTATTCTGGTCAAACCATATCAGTTGGTGACTTGGTTGTTTTTAGACATCCTTTCAAGAATGAAGTCACTTGTGTTAAGCGTGTCAAATCGTTAACCGAAAAAGGATATTTTGTAGAAGGTGACAATCCTGACCCCCTTGCTAGTGAAGATTCTCATAACTTCGGACATGTGCCTGAAGATACAATNTTTGCATTCAAGAAAGAGTAATCAGTTCTGCTCAAAGCAATCAAAATCGATCAGNTAAGTTGTTGCTAAAAGAGTGAATCTCTCTTCTAGGCTAAGACTACTATCATGGAATTCTAGAGTGAAAGTATCTGCTTGTGTAAAAATCATCTTCAATGCACCTTCGTATCTTTTCATTATTGTAGCAACATGAACTCCACCCTTCGTCACATCAAATCTGTAATCTCTCCATTGAAACAAACTGCTTGATATCCTAAAAGTTGGGACTCCTTTCACACTGATTCCGTAGTTACGACCAATCCATGAAGTGCGCTTTGCTCTGCCAATTTCTTGGCCAGCAATTGTAGCAGTGATTTCTGAATATATTAATCTAAACGGTTTCCTCATTTCTGCAATTTCAATGCCGTTCATTCCGAAAACTTTCACATTTGCAGCTCTTGCATTATTGAAAACTTGACGTGCTATAATTCCTCCAACTCCGCCAACTTCTGCAGATTGTGCTAACTTCTGGCCATTAGGNGCATGCAAAGAATATTTGTTACCCTTATCAAACCCAATTAGCACATTAGATAATTCTACTTCTTGGTNAACTACAATTGCTTGCTGCATCAACATATTCTGAAGTTGTTGGTCCATGCCNCTCCTACGAGATGAGACTTATGAATAGCATGCAATTGAGAGTGGACCCGGAGGGACTTGAACCCACGACCGCCCGGTTATGAGCCGGGTGCTCCACCAACTAAGCTACAGGTCCGTAGCAAACACCCTCAAGAGGTTGGTAGTCTTGATTGTGATGGTTTAATCACTTCACGTGCAACCCTCTCACATTTGTCTCTAACTTCCTCAGGGATGAATATCAAAGCCTGTTCCGATGACAGAGTTAGGCTTTGAATTAGAGGTGATGATTCGACAACATCTCTGCCATCTTCAAGCACAATACCTTGGCTGTAAGGCATGTATCCTTTTTTACGAATAGATGCAGTGATAATATCTGCATCAGAGAAACCTGCCTCTTCAACAATAGGCAGTAATTTTGGAATTACCACAGAGCTCATTTCTGCTGTTAATTCACCAATCCGGATTGACTTGTGATAATCACGCCTGGAAACTAAGCGGCGAGCATATCCAGAAAGAACTTCATCATCATGATCTGCCCAATCCATCAGCACTCCATTGATATCAGCATCAGTTAGTCTGACGTATTCCTTCACTGATAAATTCTCATTGCACAACATGTTATGCAAGGATTCACTAAGAGATAATTTACCATTGTTTGCTAATTCTCTTGCTCGGGAAAGTACCCTTACCAAATACTCTTGAGTGAGTTGGTTAACTTTGTGAAAATATACTTGATTGTACAAATGGTATCGGGTTACTAAGTATGCTTCAATTGCTGGCAAACCCCACTGCATTGCATACAAGTGACCGTTGTCCCCAACTCTTAGGGCACGAATTACACGTGCTGAATCAAACCCACCAATTTGGGCACCAGAGTTGGCCTGGTCCCTAATCATGTAGTCCATCCTGTCAACATCTAATTGGCTACTTACAATCTCCTTGAGGAATGGTGCAATAGGTTCACCATCA
>PAJN01000017.1 GCA_002710205.1 Methanobacteriota archaeon
GTGACTTGGCTAGTGCTGATGACACTACTATGGATGCGATGAAAGGCAAGAAGGTCGGAATCGATAGTTTCCTACTTGCATTCCAATTCCTAACCACCATTCGTGACCGCTCGCCAACTGGAGATGGAGGCCCACTTCGAGCCGATAATGGCAAAGTTGTTGCACACTTGATGGGGTTCCTATCACGAGCATCGCTACTACTTTCAAAGGGCGTCAAACCCGTATTCATCTTTGATGGAAAGCATCCTGATTTGAAGAAGGATGAGATGGATGCGAGAAGGGCGAAAAGGGAACAGGCGGAGGCTGATTGGAAGGCAGCACTTGAGGCAGGAGATTTCCAGACCGCGCAAAAGATGGCACAGCGTTGTGTTAAGTACACCCCCGAAATGGTCGAGGAATCGATAGAGATGCTTTCGCTAATGGGCATTCCAGCATTCAGAGCGGAAGCTGAAGGTGAAGCACAAGCAGCCGTTATGGCAGCAAATGGACAACTGGATGCTGTGGCAACACAGGATTGGGATGCCTTACTTTACGGAGCACCAGTCGTAATCCGCAACTTCACATCTGATGGAAGTAAGCGAATGGGAAGAATTGTGCGAGCACAAAGAATAGAGCTGGACCAAATTCTTGCAGACAATGAACTGAGTCGAGATCAACTAATTGATTTGGCAATTATGATTGGAACTGATTTCCACCCAGGAATCAAAGGTATTGGCCCCAAGACTGGGCTCAAGTTGATCAAAGAATTCGGTACTATCGAAGCCATCTGTGCTGCAAAGGACAAGGAAGTTCCTGAAAGATTGGATGAGATTAGAGAGATTTTCCGAAACCACCCAGTCGTAGAAGTTGATGATGAAAGCCTTACTCAAGGCACTGTAGATGTTGAAGGATTGAAGAAATTCTTAGTTGATGACAGGCAGTTTTCACAGAAAAGATTCGACAATGCAATGGATTTGCTGGAGAATGCTGGGCTGGTTAGAACCGGTGGCCAGACCTCATTATTCTCTTTCTGAGATAAAGCGCAGTGGGCTTGCCAGGACCGATTGGCCATTCCATTCAGTTACCACTCCTCTAGCAACGCTTTGAGCGTCGGCTAAAGCCTCGCTGATTTTGTTAATTGGGGAGGTCGGGATTCCTACCAACATTTCACAAACCTGAGATTTAGTCATCTCAATCACTCTTGATTGGACCATGTCCACTACTTCTTTTCTCGAGTTTACTCGTAATTCATTAGTTGGCCAGACGTTATCGAAGTCCAAAAATTGCGATAGCTTTTCGAATTGAGAATCCGATCCTACTGCGATAACTACCCATCCATCACTGGTCTGAAATGCCTGATATGGAACTAGATTTGGATGGCCTGAACCTAGTAGACCTGGGTCTTTACCGCTAGTGATTTGATTTTGTCCTTGATTGGCGAGAGAGGCGATAGCACAATCCCATAATGAGATGTCCAAATGTGAATTAATTCCAGTTCTTTCGCGCTTGAATAATGCCGCCATAATTGCATTACCAGCATACAATCCAGTGATGATATCAATCCATGCAACACCAACTTTCACAGGGCCTGCTCCCTCTTCACCGGTGATACTCATTATTCCNCTCATAGCTTGNANAGCCAANTCNTAACCNGGCTCCTGNGACCTTGGCCCACTCTGTCCAAACCCGGTTATTGAGCACAGGATNACATCTTTAGGAATCGGNCCGATTAACCTCTCAAGTTGCCCAGGACGGAAATTCTCAATCACAACATCTGATTGAGAAATCAAATCCTGTATCGCCTGTTTATCCTCCTTTAGATTGTGGANAATTATCTCNTTNCCTCGGTTGCAAGATAGATGGTATGCNGCTGTCCCATCTTCTAGAAACGGTGGACCCCATCCTCTTGTGTCGTCTCCCCACGGAGCCTCTACCTTGNTGACTTGGGCACCTAAATCGGATAGCATTTGTGCGCAGTATGGCCCTGCTAGAATTCTTGAGAGGTCTAGCACTTTTACTCCTTCAAGGACATCGCTCATTTTCACCACCCCATATGTACAAATGGTAATTATCACTAACTCTGTCAGAGCCCTCGAATTTTACTTCTACCCATCCTTCAGGTGCTGTTAGNTTTGTGTATGGATAATTGATAATCCAATTTACATTCTTTAGCGTATCACAATCAGTCAATTCAACTTGCCAATCAGATGTATTCGTTCTCCAAAAGCCCATACTCTCTTTGTCNCTANNNGGGTCCATTGAGAATTTTATTGAATACAATCTATGCATGGATAANGGTGAATTTGCAATGAACAATACGTCCTCATCATCGGATATTTCATCCTCAAGATATTCTCCAATCACATCGGTACCCCTTTCTTCTGCAAGTACGATTAGTGANGCATTNACCGCCATCAAAAGACCAACNAAAACCAACACTACTCTNTTCTTGTTNTCTTCAAAGTTTAGCCCTTTGTTTTCTTTTCTAGCCATTACACCGTACCACATCGGGACGATTAGTAATGACAGATATCTCCCATTATGTCGAAAAGAGCGGATTATGTCGAAGAAATCTGTTCCAAATGTTACCGCTTCAGTAACCCATAGTGCTGCAATCCATCCCACAAGCGATGCTGAGATCATCTTACTTCCTTTCGTCAAATATTCAGATTCTGTAGTTGTCGCAGCACCTGTATCACAAATTAGTAACATTCCACATCTCACATACAAGAAATATGCAATGAATGCTGTAAGTAGGGCGGGAATAATGTCTACATTTGTCATTGAAATTTCATTTCGAGTAATGACAAACAATTGAACGATTAGTGCCACTNANGTAAATTGAATCTGATTCATTTCCAATTTGGTTGAAATGAATAAAGCGAATGCTGCAGGCAATACATACCACATTGGCATTCCCTTGAAAGATAGAATCACTAAGGCGGCAGAAAAAGGAACAAGCCACCACATACTGAATTTCTTATCATCCCTCAAAGCTTTGATTATTGCATAGGTCGAAATTGCGACCAACATCAAAACAAATCCTTCCTGATATACTCTCCCAGTAGCTCGNATCAATGGAGGATATATCGATGCTAATGCAGTTAATTGCAGTGCATAGTCCTCAGAAAATAGTTCCCTGGTAAGCAAGTAAATTGCTGCCAAACAGCCCAATCCACCAACTAATCCCAAAATGTGGAGAGTAGTTGCAGAGATTGAGAAAACCGTGAACCACAATTCAAGAATTAGGTGCCATGCAAACCATTTTCCATCAGCAGGAACATCATTTGTAGTTGAGCCTTCTTGCGAATCAGCCCTCAATTCACCCCACTCTAAGTGGGCTTCACCATCATCCATTCCATCACTGACATAGGATGCATGAACATGAGCATCCAAACCAAGTGGCATTAGAAATGCAGCAAGGAAATGCATTGCAATTCCGGTTAGGAGAAGTGACTTCCAGAACTTCTTCTCCATGACACTCCTATGTCGAGCAAGATTTGAGCCCTTTGGGCTCATTCAATCATTAATGGCGGTTTCCAGAGTCCATTTTTCCTACGGTGATCAAGAATATGCCAGTATACTGTATGCTCTGCTTCCTCGGGCAATACGAATGGNCCTAACTTCGACCAAGCCTTACGCGCATTCCAGGCTAGAAATGGAATGGAAAGTGCTGGCCCACAAGTCGGTAGAGAATATCGACATAGCCACGGTCTGCTGATAAGACCTGAATCTTTCAATGCTTTCTCAACCGCATTCCAATCCTTCCACGGGCCCGCTTTTTTCCTAACCAGCCAGGACGGATTCACGCTGCTATCCAATTCAAAACCGGCTTTTGCAATTACTGGAGCCATCCATGGAGCAATGTATCCAGCTGGTGCCCTAAACCAAGGCCTCCACGCATCTTTAGCAAAATTGTGCAACTTTACATCAGCCTCTACCAATGCCTTGAGCAAGCCTTCNGAATCTTCNGGAAAAGCNGACCAGCATCGGTGTGTCAAACCATGACACCCCACGGTTATCTGTGGATGATTGTCCAATAAATCGCGTAACCATTCTGCGAAAACCGAATCATCCAGTTGGTCTGCAATTACAAAAATTGTCAGTGAGACTTGGGTTCTATCTAGCCATTCTCGAAAGTATGCCATAGATTCCAACATCTCAGAAGATGTGCCTTCATGCGGTTTTCCTTTCGAGCGAGTAGGGTGTCCTTGAGATGAAGGGATGTGACGAATATCGTCAGTATCAACGGTCAACCAGACCGGCCTCATCTAATCACCACGGTTTAACTGAATCAAGTGCAAGACATGCGGGATTGTACGATTATCAATTTCAATCGGCACATAACCCTCGATTGCTAGGCCTTTCCATTTTTCGCAAATTGATTTGCAAGTTGCTAGGCCTGCATCATTATGAGGATGGACTGTTATTTCAATCAGAGATTGTTCGGTTCTCTGTGATTGCCAACTGAATATTGCATCTACACATGCGCCTGCAATTCCTTTCTTCCTCCAACTCTTACGNACCCANTATCCTAGGTTGTAAGCTGATGCTGCTAACTGGAGTTCATCACCCAAGCCAATCATGCCGACAAATAAGTTGTCATCCATGGAGTGAATTGCCCAGAAATGAATCGAGTCCCCGTTCCTGTGCATCTCTAAATCTATCATCAAATCTGCAATCTGTCTGCGGGCTTCCTCACCTTCTTTCAACCATGGCAGGGCTGCCTTAGCAGCTTGTGGATCTTCTAGGTAGGCTTTCATGACCTCTGGCAAAATTCGCCTGTTGATAGGGCGCAGAATTACCTGGTCGTTGACCGCTAATTCTGGCGTTTCCATTCTTGACCCCCCTCATACTCCAAGATGGGCCACTGCTGAAGAAACATGCTCATTGTTAGGCATCGCTATTTTTGCTCTTTCAAGCATTACTTTCACTTCATCAACACGCCCTAGTTGCTTCAGAACCATTCCTATGTGGTAAATNAAGTCAACATTATCATCGGTTAAATGAGGCCCCAGTGTGTCGATTGTTGAGGCTGCGTCTTCATTTTTGCCACTCTTTACCAACTCTAGGGCTGAGACGACTTCGCGGTGCACTTGACGAGCGTCCCAAGCATCTGCTTCAGCCCAAGGCCAAATCCTTGAAGGTACATCAGGAGTTGGAATTGCCACCAGTTCCTTCTTAGTCTCCTGTTCTGCAATTTGAGTTGGAATTGCCTCTTCGGCCACAGGCGCTTGAACGGGTTGCGGCACAGGCTCCTCCTGAGGTGTTGGCTCACTGACGGTTTGCTGAGTAACCGGTTCTGAAACCGGTTGAGGTAATGCGACCGAAGGTGCTGGNGTAGAATCTATCTTTGACATGTGAGGGAGGACAACCGCAGGAGTAGGTGCTGGCGCCTTTTTTGCTGTGAAATCAATCTTGTTTTCATACAATTCATCTGGTGGCAGGGATGGCAATTCTGAACCGCCTACATGGCCAAGCAAGTCATCGTCTACTTTGCTAGGCGTACTTGGAGAGAATACTGCGCCTTTGCCCTGGTGAACTGGTTCTGGGATTTCATCGAAAGGATCGGCCTTTGTAAATTCTAATTTTGGAACGTTCTTGATTTCCTCNCCCACCTCATCAGCGTGAATCTCAACTGGTTCGTGGTCTACAGTATCATGGAGTTCAGGTGAAGAGGACTCCATGAAGCCAATTTTTTCAGGTTCTTCAGCATCAAAATCTGTTACCTCGTATTGGTCAACTTCCAGTGGGTCTTGGTCCAAAGTTAGGACTACGTCAAGCGCTTCGCCATCTTCCCAGGAATCGTCATCATCAGCCATTAATTCGTCAAAAATCGAATTGCTGACCTCTGTAGAAATTGGCTCTCCTTGGTCTCTAGGAGCCTTGTTTAGCTCGTAATAACATTGAGCGCAGGTAGCAGATCCAGGCTTGTTAACAAACTCGCAGTATGGGCAAATTTCGCCCTCAACTTCTGCGGTTGATTTACGCCTAAACATACCCACCAGCATTAACTCGGCTGCTCTTTCATTGTTAAGCNTCACCTATTCTCGACCATCGACAAGATGCTATACCAGCGTCACTACGGTTTTGTTATGTCCGAGAGAGGAGGGGTGCGAAGAATGAACACTCGTCCTAATGGAAATAAAACTTCAAATGTGGCTCATGAAGCCAAATGGAGGAAATCTCAAGACCATTTTGAGTGCTTTACTAACCTCATTGGAATCGAATTAGACGATGAACTGAGCCAAGTTCAAGAAAGGTGGAAAAATTGGTCTAAACAAAAGATGTTGAGTGCTGGCCTTGCTCTCTTCGATCTCGTAGGTAGAACCTCGGGCAGGTTCTTCGGAGACCCTATACTGGTATTCGAGGCCAGAGGAGGTGGCCCTCTCCCCTTCCATAGATTCGGGCATGGTGACATGGTAATTATTTCAAGAGCAAGGCCGTGGGGCGAGAAGGTTGTCGAAGGTGTTGTCTTAGACAGAAATAACTCAAGGATTCGCATTGTTGCTAAAGATAAGCCCAGTGATTTACGCAAAGGAGGTTGGCGCTTAGACAAGGGCGCTAACCGTGTCGCTCATGATAGAATGCATGAGGCTTTGATTTCCTTCCACTCAACTGAAGGAGATGGAGGAACTCCCCTGAGAGACTTATTGCTATGTCAGCCACATGACCTAGTTACATCTGCCCAAAGGCCACCAGAAATCCATGGCCAAAAAATCCGCCCTTTGAACACCAAAGGGATGACCTTAGATGATAGTCAGAGGGATGCGATTGAAAATGCTGTCAAACAACGATTGACAATGATACAGGGACCTCCTGGAACGGGTAAAACACACACTGCAGTGCATTTACTCAAGGCTTTAATCGACATGGGACGAGGNCCAATCTTNGCATGTGCTGAATCTAACGTAGCGGTAGACAACCTTCTGGAAGGTTTACTCGAATTAGGAGTGAAGGCTGTTAGATTCGGGCGTCCTGTAAAGGTTAGAGAAANCTTGCGCGAAGCAACACTAGATGCCAAGGTATCAAGTCATCCAAANCAGG
Organism: Methanobacteriota archaeon; assembly: GCA_002710205.1. Classification (GTDB taxonomy): domain Archaea; phylum Thermoplasmatota; class Poseidoniia; order Poseidoniales; family Poseidoniaceae; genus MGIIa-K1. The sequence continues at coordinate 7,027 of PAJN01000017.1, forward strand.
ACGAAATCAATTTTATTCGTGAAGAAACTGAAGGCATTCGCTCCAAATTACATGATTTGAAAGGCAAAGATAGGGGCATGGCTCACAAAGATATCAGTAAGAATTATCGAGAAATACGCGAACTAGAACAGCGAATTACCGATGATGTACTNTCAGGAGCAGAAGTTCTGTGTTCGACCAATATTGGAGCNGGACACTTCACTATCGCCAAAAGAAAGTTCTCAATCGTTCTAATCGATGAGGCGACTCAAGCAACNGAACCTTCAGCGCTCGTACCCATTGTGAAAGGCGCCAGGCAACTCATCCTAGTTGGAGACCACCGGCAATTACCTCCAACTGTCACCTCTCGTAGAGCAGAAGAAGGTGGGCTGAATATTCCCTTATTCGAAAGACTCCTGTCAAATGGGATCCCAGCCCACATGCTAACTACACAGTATAGGATGCACCCTACAATTCGCGAATTTCCTTCAGCACGCTTCTATGAGAATAGATTGGAAGATGGCTGCACATCTTCACAGAGGCCACCTGTAGCTGGCTTTTTATGGCCAGATTGGGACAAGCCGGTATCATTCGTCCCAGTACATGGCTCAGAGATTGAAGAAGAGGCGGGNTCTTCTCGCTCGAATATGGATGAGGCTGCGATTGTAATTAAAATCGTAAACGATTTACTGNCGCCGGGAGATATCCAAGCCGAAGACATTGGCGTAATCTCTCCTTACGCGGGACAGGTTCGACTAATTCGCAGTATGATGAGTGATGGAATCGAAGGATTGGAAATCAAATCCGTAGATGGATACCAAGGTCGTGAAAAGGAGATCATAGTACTGTCTACGGTCAGAGCGAATGAGAGTGGAACTGTTGGTTTCCTCTCAAATTATCGAAGATTAAATGTGGCATTGACCAGAGCAAAACGAGGATTGATTGTTGTTGGAGATGATAGAACTCTGAGAAACGATGCAACGTGGGCAAGTTGGCTAGATTGGATTACTGAATCTAATTTGATGGCTTGGCATGTTGTGAACTCTTGAGGGCCAGACTTTCAAAGGAATGGCCCAAGCCCTGTACATGGCCGACTCCCCGGTTAGTGTCCACAAGCCAGGAACAATGGCTCAGGCAGCTGTTGCTGCGACTATCCCAGAGGGGATGTTAATTGCTCCAATTTGGAAAAGAGTGGTTGCTCTTGCTCTTGACGCGTTTCTGATAACGCTGATTATTGCTGCTGTTTCTCGTATGACATTCTACAATTACCTAATGGCAATTGACTTGTTGAGTACCACTCAGGCGNTCTACGTAATCGGCACTTGGATTATTCATCTTACTTTTTACTGGCTCTATTTCAAATACACAGGACGAAGTTATGGTCGAAGTTTAGGTCAACGCGCAATGAGAATTGCGGTTGTAAAAAATGATGGAAGTTTACTCGATGTTGAAAGTTGGGGCAGAAGAGCTGGATACAAAATCAAGTATGTAATTCCATTCTTGGGAGTATTGTTAGGTCTTTGGGATGTATTCAAGACTTGGAAACATGAAGGAAAGAGAAGCCCGATAGATCTCGCTAACAATACTATGGCGGCGGTAGATTGGTCATTGCCTATTGAGACGCGTGGGGGACTAAGATAGGCACCTGTGCACGGTTGTATTCAAGTATGGTTGCGTTAGTGGAGTGATTGGTGAGCGGGATGAGTGTATCAACAACTGGAAGCAGTGGCTCTCTACAAGCCGAAGTCATTGATATCAAAATGGACATCAATGACGATGATGAAGATGTGGTTATTGCAACTGTTTCCATCACAAATGAAGCACCTGTTCCTATGGGNGGACTAGATGTCGCCNTCATTACAAATTCAGGTGCCAAGCACTCCTCTCAAGAAGGCGTAACTAGCCTAGGACCGGGGATCCAAAGAGATTGGACCTTTGAATTCCCCTTGGATTCTGGAGAATGGACATTTGTNCTGAAGGGTTCTTCTAATGAAATCAAAATGGGGCCATATGCATACGATTTTGAATACAGTGNCACCCAAGGAAGGAAATTATCCAGCAACATTGGCTCATCTCTTTTCTCAGGAGCATTCGACCAAAACTTAGGCGATTTTGGAAATGTCAAAGAGCGTGAAATGATTGACCCTACAAAGGTAGTGATGACCTCTTATTCGGCTGAAAACTCTGAAGGTGGAGAGACTTTAATCAAAACAGACAGAGATTTGTTGTCCACTGGATTGACATCGACATCAGGCAGTGAAGCTAGAGAAGCGCCAATTCTCAACGCAAACCCTGTTAGAGAAGCACCGCTTACAGCACCTCCTACTCCACCAACTCCTCCTGCGAGTCCACCTACTCCACCATCAGGTCCACCAACTCCTCCTGCGAGTCCACCTACTCCACCATCAGGTCCACCTACTCCACCATCAGGTCCACCTACTCCTCCATCAGGTCCGCCTACCCCTCCTGCGGGTCCACCTACTCCACCATCAGGCCCGCCTACCCCTCCTGCAGGTCCACCTACTCCTCCATCAGGTCCACCTACCCCTCCTGCGGGTCCACCTACTCCTCCCTCAGGCCCTCCTACTGGGCCACCTGCTGGACCACCAGCAGGTCCACCGGGGCCACCTGCGGGGCCTCCGTCAGGACCGCCTGCTAGTAGTTCTCAATCTGTCATAGAAATGCCAGAGAAACCTGATTTGTGAGGGAGCATCTTGAGTGATGATTCGTTTGTAATGGAGATGTGTGGCAACAAATCTGCTTGGCAGATTGAAGTTGATGGAATCGACAGTGTCGATTTAGAAGCAGTAGGAGCCAAAATCGAAGCTGCTGGTTACACTGTAGGAATTAGAACTCGGCTGGCATGGACTTTCTCAGGCCCAGCAGAACTAACATTGTATCCAAGTGGCAAGTTACTAGTCAAAACTGAAGATAAGGAATTAGCTGCATCTATCGCTAAGTTCCATGTCCAGGATTGGGTTAGGGCGTGATGAGATGAAAGAGCACCTCGAATCGGGTGGTCTTGTTGTTTATCCAACNAGTACACTACCTGGATTAGGTTGTCTACCGATTCCAGCCGGTCTGGACAACTTATATTCTGCAAAAAATCGTCCTGAAACAATGCCGGTTAGTTTAGGCGTATCTAGTATGGAACAAGCTAGTTCAATAGTTGAAATTCCAGATTTTCTAGATGAGTTCTTGTCTTCATTTACTAAGGGAGGAATTACCACAATCCTTCCAGCCATTGAAGCAATGGATTCTAGGCTAGGTGGAAACAATGTTGCTATTCGTGTTTTCTCGCATCCAGCAGCAATATCTCTTGCTGAAAAATATGGGCCCATTACTGCGACTTCTGCAAATGAATCTGGTGTGGTTCCCGAATGTAATACCGAAATAGCTGCACAAATTTTGGGAATAGAACATTTTGTACCAGGAATATGCCCCAATGGCCTTGGTAGCACCTTCGTAGNCCTTGAAAAAAGCGATGTTGAGNTACGTGGTTGGAGGCTAACCGTTATGAGAGAGGGCGTGATACCTCGCGCAGACGTGATGAGATGGTGGACGAATCCAACCTGAAATATTGGCACGATGCTGGCCATGTTGCGCGCCGGACTTTGGAGGCTATGCGCGAAGAAATNACTGTCGGCAAATCTTGGGATGACCTAATCAAAACCGCTGAAAGATTCATTCGCAGAAACGGTGGAAATCCTGCTTTCCCTGTTACAATTGCAGTTGATGATTTGGCTGCGCATTATACTACTGATCACGCATCTATTGCCCCAGAGAGCTGGGAAAGAGAGATGGTTTTCGAAAATGGCGACTTAGTAAAGTTGGATGTTGGAGTTCACATCAATGGCCACATTGGAGATAATGCCCTGACTCTTGAAGTCGGAAACAAAGGCAATCATACTGACCAAATCAAGGCGGCGAGAGAGGCTAGAGATTCTGCGATTGAAATGTTACATCCCGGTACACCTTGGTACAAAGTTGGGGCAGCGGCCGCTCAACCATCTATCGATGCTGGATTCCAACCGATTAGAAATCTATGCGGCCACCAGTTGAAACCATGGGAGTTACATGCAGGTGTTAGCGTACCTTCCTATGCATGTGGCGCAGACAATCCTGGATTCAAGGGAGTTGTTGAGGAAGGCGGAGTATATGCAATTGAACCATTCAATACAACTGGAAGCAGCGGCATGATTCGAAATATTGGTGCTAGAAANTCCTCTAACATTTACAGAATTACAAACAAGGGGCTTTGGAGAAAGGCATTGTCNAGAAANCAACTNAANCCNCTGGGNGCCCAATTNGCNAGGAANNTAGAGGAGAGATACTCTACTCTTCCATTTGCAGAAAGGTGGGCNTTCCCTATGTTGGAAAAACCATTCCCTGAAGCAGACGAAGCTAGTAGACAGAGTAANTGGAATGCTCTTGTAAAGAAACTAATCAGCATTAGGTTCCTAGAAACATACCATGTATTAGGATGNCAAGATGGTGGAATGATNGGCCAATTTGAACACACNGTAATGGTNAANTCAGGNGGCCCNGAGATATTGACCGTAGAATGATTCAACAATTATTGAGTTATTCTTCTAAAGGCAATAATAACAAAAAAAGTGTCAAAATGGTTATTTGCCGTAACACCTTGGCTTTGCACGAACAGGGCTGTTGAAGTTCTCGTTGAGTGCATCCCATCCCCTCTCCGT
>PAJN01000018.1 GCA_002710205.1 Methanobacteriota archaeon
GTAGGTCTTTTTATTGTTACATTCACAGTTTCTTCTTCATCTATGACTATGAATTCTTCCTCAGGCTTTTCAAGCCTTGAAATAAGTTCAGATTTTTTTCCAGACACACTAAGTCCTTGCTCTCTAAGAAGTTGTTTCAATTCGACAACAGTTAACGAATTGAGGTCATCCATGTCAGTACTCGCGCTGTATGTAGCATAAGGTTTGAGCAGGATTGCTGTCCAATCGCCTCGCTTGGTATGAATGCCCAGAAATACAGTACGCATTGAAATTCAGGTTGATGGCTATCGCATGCTGATAGCGTTGGTAGTTAGAGTGCGGATAGCGGGAATCGAACCCACGACATGAGGTTGGAAACCTCAGGTGATAACCACTTCACCATATCCGCGTAGTAAACCATCCGAGGGCGTCTTATTCTTAGCCAATTCGGTCTCAATTAGGTGGGAACCTTCCTGGACGTTCATGCTCATCCATGACAAATGTGCTCGCCATTCTTTGCTGCAGGTGGCGTCTTCTGTCCTCTCTCTTCTTGCGTGCATTACGCCTTGCATTCATCGCTAGGAATAGGGCGAGAAGGATCGCTACACCTACTGCGATCATTTCCTGAATATGTGGCACATCTTTCGCTTTGTCTAAGATTTCATCAAAGGAATCTCCATCATCGGAATTGATAGCTTTGATTTGGATTGATGTGAATGCCATTGATGATGTGGCACCAGGTTCAGACGCTTCGATGACCGAGTTAATGTCTCCCTTCTCTACCATGTAGCCTGAGAATGAGACTGGTTGAGTATCGTTGCCAGGGATTACAAGAACGGCAACTCTTACCCCTGCATCAATTGCATTGAGTGATTTCCATTCAACGCGCACGGTCAAGTCGTTCTGGATTAGGTTCGTTACTGAACAAGTGAAAGTCAGACTTCTGTCTAAGGCTAAGTCGATTTTGAAATCATTAGGTTCACACTCGAGTAATACTTCTGCTGTATTTCTCTCTGGGTCGTCAGGCCAATGGTCTGCAAGTTCAGCTCCGGGTGAATTATTGTCTCCATACCCGTCACCGTCTGTGTCCTGATATTGTGATCGTCTATCAGGGAACGCATCACCGTAATTCGACCAGCCATCTTGGTCATTATCAGGACAGCCAACCAAATCGTAAATCGCATTACCGGCTTCGCTTGGACAGTTGTCGCCATTGGTTCCATCTAGATTGTCTCCATACCCGTCACCGTCAGAATCAATCCACTGGCTTGGATCGGAAGGGAGTATATCTGCGCCATTAGACCACATGTCTCCATCATTATCAAGACAGCCTATTTCACCGAACTCTGATGTTCCACTTATTTCTGGACAACCGTCGATGTTGTTACCAAATCCATCAGAATCATTGTCCTTCCATTCGCTACCATCTGTAGGGAATGCATCATTGGAATCAGACCATCCGTCACCATCTGCATCGGGACATCCTAGTCTGTCAGCATTGCTAAAACCATATGCAGCAGGACAAGCATCCGGATTTGTACCATTTGGATTGTCTCCATATCCATCATTATCTATATCGCTCCACTGGGTAGGGTCTGTAGGGAATGAATCCTTAGAATCTGCCCAAGAGTCTTGGTCAGCATCAAAACAACCTAGCCTACCATTTGTTGAAGTTCCTGCAACAAGGATACAATCATCTTCAACATCATCATAACCATCACCATCAGAATCTAGGTGTCGAGTAGGGTCTAGTGGGAAGTCGTCGTTGATATCGGAGTAACCGTCGCCATCAGTGTCGACACATCCTAGCCTGTCGATGGTAGAATTACCGTAAGTTAGAGGACAAACGTCAGCGTTGTTCCCAGTTGCATTATCTCCGTATCCATCACCATCTTGGTCAGAGAACTGTGTATCGTCATTAGGGAAGTCGTCAATCGAATCAGCCCATCCGTCACCATCAGCATCTGGACATCCTAAGACTCCACCTTGAGTCGAGTTCCCTACTTCTGTGGGGCATGAATCGGGGTTTGTACCTCCGATGTTGTCTCCAAAGCCATCGCCGTCAACATCGTGCCACTGAGAAGAATCATTGACGAATCGGTCTTCTCCATTAGACCATCCATCACCGTCATCATCAGGACAACCTAGTGTGCCATTCTGCCACGAATCTCCCGGAGTATTTGGACAATCATCAGCTAATGTTCCACTCGGGTTGTCTCCAAAGCCATCGCCATCTGTGTCATTCCATTGTGTTCCGTCGCTAGGGAATGCATCGTATTCTACGGTTCTACCATCACCGTCTGCATCAAGACATCCTACGAGAATCCATGTCGAGTTACCTGCAAAGTTTGGACAGTCATCCTCACTATCTGCAAAACCATCGCCATCAGTGTCAATGGACCTCGTTGGATCGTTTGGCCAAGGGTCGTTATCATCTGAAACACCGTCACCATCTGTATCTACGCAACCTTGTCTGTCTATGGTTGAGTCTCCCCATACGGTTGGGCAGTCGTCCCAATTGGTTGCAGGGTTTGGATTGTCATAGTAGCCATCACCATCGGTGTCTAGCCATTGTGTGTCGTCATTGAGCAAAGCATCGTTCAAATCGGATTGACCATCACCATCATCGTCCAAACAGCCATTCCTGTCTAATGTGGAATTACCCCACGTGGAGGAGCATGCGTCTGCGCCTTGGAATACAGTCCAACCGCCGTCAGGGTCGGACCATGAATCAGAATCAGAATCCGGACAGCCGTATCTATCAGAACTCGAAGTTCCTACAACTGAAGTGCAAGAGTCAGGGTTGATGCCTCCTGGGTTGTCTCCGAAGTTGTCTCCGTCAGTATCTGCCCATTGTGTGCCTTCGTTCGGGAATGCGTCACCGACATTCGACCATCCATCACCGTCACCATCAGGGCATCCAGTTTGGTCTTGAGTAGATGAACCAGCAGTATTTGGACAATTATCGACAGTGTCGATGAAACCGTCACCATCAGCATCTGCAGAGAGATTGATCATCGAATATGGTGCATCGATAACCATTGAGAAGTGTTGAGGCCCTGTTGGAATATTTGTTCCATTGACATGTATTTCCCACTGACCCGCTGCTGGAGAAGAAATTGTTGTTCCAATGAGATTGTCTAGGTTGTTTCCGTATTCAACCCAGTTTCCGCTTGGGTCCTTAACTGCGAAATCGATGTCATTCACTAGGTTTGTAGATGCGGAAGGTGTGCTTGGAGGGTCGGTCCATGAGACCATTACTTTGAGGTCAGGTGCTCCATTCGGGACTGTAAATTTCCAACCTATGGAATCTCCAGTATTGACCGATTCATTGTCTACCCATGATGTATTCACTGCTCTATCTAAGTCTAGTAGGCCCCATCCTTCGTGATTGTTTGGCGCAGTCTCGCCAGCTCCATTGGTCGATGAACCATATTGTCCAGCCATATCGTGAGCGCTTACTGCGATGATTCCTTTGACTAGCGCACTAGTAGGATTAGTATGATTCAAATTGTCCATAAGGTGTTGGTAAAGCAGTGCAGATGCACCTGCAGTAATCGGTGTAGCCATGCTGGTTCCACCCATGTATGTGTAATCGGAATTGGTATGCGCTAACCATCCAGTGCTGGTTGTCGACCTGCTTTTTGCGGAGAGAATGAATGTTCCAGGTGCGGAAACATCAGGTTTCAAGCGACCATCATCAACAGGACCCCGGCTTGAGAATGCAGCCATTCCTTCGCTATTGTTTGCAATCTTGTCGGAATTGATTGGATTGCTAGGATAACTACCCGGCCACCAATGCCCCCATTGTGTGCTGATTTGGGATCCACGGTCATTTTCAGATGCTCCAACCGTTAGCACGTTTTTGCTGGTTGCAGGTGAGCCCATACTATCGTCGTCGATTTCTCCATTGCTGTTTCCATCTACTCCAGAGTTACCTGCTGCGAATAGAATCAACATGCCGCTGTGGTTTCTTGCGGAGTAATCAGTTTGCATAGAACTGGTTGTGTATTGTCCAGCAACAGATGAACCCCAAGAGTTTGTGTGGATGTGTGAGCCGTTATCTGCGGCATCATCGAACATGTATCTTAGGTCATCAGGAATACCCATCAGTGTGTAATCATCACTGTAACCGTAGTTATTCTCTACAAATGTAGTCCAGTCTGTCCATACTTCGGTTGCTTGCATGTACAGCCTTGCTTCAGGTGCGATACCTGTAATCGCACCAGAAGATTGGGTTCCATCTCCTAATACGGAACCAGCAACGTGGGTTCCGTGACCAGAGTCTAGGTCGGATGCACCGTCGTTGTAAGGTGCGTTAGCTAGGTGTTGCGAGGTCGATGGAATTCCGTAAGCGTGGATCCCTACAATATGGTCTTTGAAATCAGGATGCATATTGGTATTGTTTACTCCATTGTCAAGCCCTGTATCGGAGACTGCAACGATGATTCCAGTTCCATCTAATGCATTCCATGCTGAATCAATTCCAGCCATTTGGGTTGCATTCCAAAGTACATTCGCTCCGATAATTTCGTCAGCGACATCGTTCAGAATCACCTTCTCGAACCTTGGTTCAAGCCATTCCACTTCCGATTGCTCGGCCAGCCAGTGTACGCCACTGATTCGAACTTCGACAGTTGCCCATCTCCAACTGTGTGAATGAACCTCAATGTCACTTCGCTCATAGATTCCTTCAGGCAGGCTGTCTCCAGACAGAACTACGTTGATTATTCCCATTCCTTCAGTGATGAACCAAGACTCCATCTCGCCTTTCAGTGAAGGCATTAGATGTGGATGTAATTTTGCTGACGGAGGCATTTTGACCATTCCGTTGACCTCCATCTTTGCTAATTCAGAAGGAGTATGCCCATTCAATTCACAGTGGAATGCAGAATCTGGTAAGAATGACCAGCATTCAACGCCAGCATCTGCCAAATCATGTATCCAGTTAGAGGGCACAGGGTATTCGCGTGTGAGTATCCAAAATCCATGTTGAGGAATGTTTGGAATCTCTTCGATTGGTATCGAATCGATATCGCCATTTGCTAATCCAATACTCTCTCCGTGGCCGCTTTGGGGTTGCCAAGCAGCAACAGAACTGAACGAGGATAAAATCAGCAAGCCTACAAGGGCCATAGCACGCATGTTACTATGTTGTACAGAGAAGGGCATGAATGTTATGATTTAACGCACCTTCATAATCTCAAGGCGCGACGCCTTAGATATGGGAGCAGGCAATCCGAGAGCAGCGCAGTATGACCATCTCTCTCCTGAAGAGCTGAATACTTCCAAAGTCGAGATTTTAGGAAAACAAATTTGGAGAATTGTACCTTACGGCTTGAATTACAAAAAGAGGGCACTAACTGGCATTTTGGCTAATGGAATGGCGAGATTTGCTGATTTACTTCCATTCGTTTTCATTGGTTTCGCAGTCGATTATTATGCAGGTAATGAAACCGAGGGCACATTTGGAAGCATGCGAGATTTACTCGATGACACAATTTTCCCTCTGATAACCGATAATTTAGCGATAGGATATGGCCTCCTTATTTTCCTAGGCTTCGCTAGCCTTGCCGTGTTTCAAGGGATCAGCGAATATTGTTGGCAAACTTTGGGTTACAAAGTACAACACGACCTGAGGCTAGATGCTACAAAGTCGCTAATTGACATGGAAGCGTCGTACTATGATTTACGGCAAACAGGGCAATTGATGAGTGTACTTTCTGCTGATGTAAATCAATTGGAAGATGTGATTAGCGATGCATCAACTTCAATCATTCGAATCATCGTAACATTTGGTACCGCATTTTTGATTCTAGTATTGATGAGTTGGAAGTTGGCAGCGGTTCTATTTGCACCTCTAGTGTTGATTATTCCTCTCGTCTACTTATTCTCTACTCGTGTTCAGAGAAAGTACCGCCAGCAAAGAGAATCTACTGGGGACATTACAGCAGTACTTGAGAATGTAATTTCAGGCATTTCCGTAGTTCAAGCATACAATGCTCAAGAATGGGAAGCGAACCGTGTTGATGAAGAATCAACAGCTTACCGAGATCAAGCAATCGGTGCAAGCAGGGATAGAAATCGCTTCTTGCCAGGTTTGTATGGNATNGCNGGAATNGCNTTCGGTNTACTNGTTACTGTTGGAGGNTACCTNACNAAGTCNGGAGATATNACNACTGGNCANNTGGTAACTTTCCTATTAATTTCAACTAGAATGACCATGCCTATGTTCATCTTTGGAATGCTTATCAATCAATTGCAGAAGGGTGAGGCAAGTGCGAGGAGAGTCTTTGCTTTGGTCGATTTAGAGCCTACCATCACCGATAAGGAAGATGCGAAAGAATTGGACGGTCCAATCACTTCAGTCGAATTCGACAATGTCCACTTCACTTATCCAGGAACCTCTACTAAGGTCCTCACNGGCATTTCTTTCAAGGCAAATGCNGGGGAATTCTTAGGCGTGATGGGCCACACAGGAGCAGGAAAAACCACCATTCTGAAGTTATTGATGCGTTACTATGAGCCTCAAGAAGGACGNGTTCTTGTCAATGATATCGATGTTCAGGATTTGACGCTTGATTCTGTTCGAGCGGGAATGGGATTCGTAAGTCAGGAACCATTCCTTTTCTTCGGGACTCTGAAGCAAAACGTTGCATACAACCGTGAATCAAACGATGAAGAGATAATTAAAGCACTAGAATTAGCAGGTGCTGCTGATTTCGTAAATGATTTCGAGGATGGATTGGATACCATGGTTGGCGATAGAGGAACCATGCTGTCAGGCGGACAAAGAGCAAGAGTATCTCTTGCTAGGGCACTGCTGAAGAATCCAAGCTTATTGGTTTTGGATGAAGCATCTAGTGCATTAGATGCGGAAACTGAAAAGAGAATCCAAGAGAATCTCATCGCTAGCGGAGATAGTAGAACCACCATCGCTGTTGCTCATAGATTGTCTACTATTCGTAACGCAGAGGAAATTATCTCCATGGTTGATGGTGCGATAGTTGAGCGAGGAATACACGAAGAACTAATCGCCAACAAAGGAGTTTACGCTAGTCAGTGGCAAATNCANACNGGNCAGCGCTGATTATGNCCTNTCCTCTACGCGCTTTCTNCGCTTTTCTTCTAGGTCAGGAGCGAATCGCTTGTCACCTTGAATAATGACCATTGATACAAGTAAGAACAGCGGGAAACCTACAACGATTGCCCACACTGAGAGGGAGAAATTCAGCAAAGTNACTTCTTCAAAAATCTCAGCGATTATGATTATGGCGATTACCATGACCACTCTGATGATAGTAAGCCAGCTACGAATTAACATCCAAATTTCTCTGGCGTCATTGGTATCATCTGGCGCATCGACTCTCTCACGAAATGTCTGCGCCATAACGGACCCTGGGCCGTGAACCGAATAAAATTAGTCAAGCGGTACGGATTCTATCGTCTATCTGTTCGCCTACTCCAGCACTACCGCCAGTCTTTCGAATCTCTTTCCATGCTTTATTGACTCCAGCGCCGTACGCCCAATGGGCTAGGAAAACGAATAGTGGTGCGAAGAAAACAGTCCCTAGGCTACGATGCGGACTAGTTCCGATTGCGGCTCCAAGCCAAGAAATACCGATGTAAACTCCAGCAAGCCCCAATGGAATATGGACTGCGATTCGAGAAATATCCCACTCTCCGCTCAGAGTAAACCATGTGTCAGCAGCAGCACCTCCGGTTGCAGCACCGTAAATCACGCTAATAGCAGCGGCGATTACAATCCACGGGAAGAATCCGATTGCGGTATGCGACCATTCAGCAATTTCTGGCCAACGCTTGTTTGCAACCATTCTAGTGTAGCCATAATTTCGCATTTGCTTCATGTATGGCCTGAATGGTCTACGGCGTCTGTGTGGCATCACATTTTCAGGGTCGATGAACAACTTGTGCCCCTTCCTCTGAATTTTTGCATCCAATACAACATCTTCTGCGCCGATGCATCCATCCTCAAAGAATCCAACTTCTCTTAGATTAGCCATTCTGTGTGCACAGTTCACACCAGGATTGTGGGTGATTGGCACCAACTTTCCTTTTGGCTGGGCGCCATATCTGGTTCCTGCAGTCATGAACTTGGTGCAGAATGCAACATCGGCACACTTAGCGCCGAACGGATCCTCATCAGGTGCAAAGTTTGGCCCACCAACAGCTCCAACTTCGGGGTTGTCAAACCAACGGACCAATTTCTCAACCCAGTCTAGTGGTGGGATTGTATCGTCATCTGTGAATAGAACTAGGTCATGGTCCATTTGCTCTAGGGCGAAATTGCATGCGTTTGCACGGTTGCGTGATGGGTCATCTATCCAAGTTGCTCCATACTTTTCGCATACTTCCTTCGTGTGGTCCTTTGACTTCGAATCTGAGATTACAACTTCGAAATCAGGATATGTCTGTTTTGATAGTCTTTCAAGAACAATATCTAGTTCATCTGCATTGTTGATTGTAGGAATCAACACTCCGACTTTGAAGGGCTCGCCGTCCTCTTTGAGCAGCGGTGCAACATCTGCCATAATTTGTCCACATATCACCCCTTCATCAAACCATCTCATCCATATGCGCACAAAAAAATTCACCCCAAAGCCGCGCGTTTTAGCAGTTTGAGGATTAGAAGGTTCATAAGCCTCCCAAGTCGCAAACACGGTATTGGGGTGCTCTCATGTTGAACGTCACAGCCCGTCAAGAACTCATGTCGACCATTGTAGAAATACTCGGAGTTGTCGTTGAGGAGGCAAGACTAGATTTTGGAGAAGATGGATTGGCAGTTAGGGTTGTAGACCCTTCGCATGTTGCCATGATCAAGATGGATGTCGATAGCGCAGCTTTCGATACTTGGGAAGTCGATGAAACAAAACTAGGTCTAGAAATGAGGAAGCTGAATCAATTCATTTCTGTTGGTGGCGCAGGCGATATGGTTGAACTAACATACAACGAAGATTCTGGACAAGCAACAATTCTGATTGGTAGAATCGAGTTGAACTTGCGACCTCTAGACAACTCTACACTGAACCCTCCAAATGTTCCTTCACTGGACTTGCCATGTGGCGTCACCATTAGCGGCACAGAACTTTCTCAAGCACTCCGTGCATCCAGGCTAGCGGGCGATTTAGTCAATCTTTCACTTTCTGAATCAACATTTACTGTTGATGTCAAGGGCCCAACAGATTCGATTAAACTCGATTTCAGTGCTGATGATTTGATGGCAATTGATTGTAAAGAGCCAGCACGCTCTCAGTACTCTTTGACCTACCTTACTCCACTAGCAAAGATTTTCCAGAAAATCGACAATGTCAATTTGAGATTTGGTGAAAACTTCCCATTGAGATTAACATTCGACTTTGCAGACGGTGCAGGTCACGTCGAGTACTTCTTGGCTCCAAGAGTTGAAGGCGACTACTGAGACTAGTTAGTAACAAAGTAGAGGCAATGATTGTCCTCTAGTCCGTGAAGATCGATTTGTTCTTCGATGGTCAGTCCAGCACTTTCGAGTTGTTCACGCACCTGACCGAACACTTGTCTTTCTCCACCTTCACTGAACCTTTCAGATGCAGCTTTCAGAGATAGCAATCCTTTACCCCCAGGTTTTAGGAAGCGCTTTACGGCCTTGATGAAAATTTCAGCCTGTCCTGCTTGTGAAACATCTTGAAGGAGCCAATCTACTTTGTTGGCTACCATAATTCCCCATGCAGAATGCTTTCTAGCATCACCAAGAACTGGTACTAGTCCCGGTCTTAGAGTGGAGAGATGAACCAAATCTCTCAAGCAGCGAGGTGAGAGGTCGACGGCAATTATTCTGCCACCCTTCTCGTTATTTGCACCGCACACATGGTCGTGAAGGTGTGAAATTGAGGTGCCATGACCTGCTCCGAGGTACAGGCAGGTGTCACCTTCATTGGGTAGAAGTTCGTATTGACTTTGCCTAGAACGAGAAAGTCCAGCCCCTAGTTTAGAGCGAGTCGGGTCCCACCTGCGATATTCTTCTCCTCTGAATTTGCGTAGTGATTCGCCATACTGGGAGTGCTTTGGCACTGCATTGAGTGTCCAAATTGAGCGACCATCAACCATGACTGCCCAAGAAAGACGGCGTTTCTTTGCCATATGCTCACCCTTGTCGTGGCTTCGAATTTTCACTTCGGATGACTTCGACTCTGGCGGCCACAGCATCTACTGCATCCTGGCTCCAAACCTCGCCACCGTATGCGTCACATCTTGCTGCAATAGTCGCTTTAGCAGCAACTGTTCTCGCAATCTTTCCTCTTACCCACCTAGGTGAGCGAGAGACCCATGGATGCATGAAAATATGACCGTGTTTGGGAGATGGTGCGCCGGTTTTCAGATGATTGAAAAACGCCTTCTCGGCCCCTAAGATTTGCATTGTACCTGCTGGCAATCTAGCCAGCCGTGCTCGACCATGGGCTTCCACACACAGTCTAGCAGCAAGAATCGGGCCTAGTAGTGCCGATAGTGAAGGGAGGTGAGAAGTTGCTAATTCCCGTACAACATTCTCCATTCTATCCAAGCGCCCTTTGATTTCTTTAACGCTAGCAGCCCAATCTTTCAGACTGTCCCATTCAGCATCTGTTGGTCCAACCGGGGGCATTCCAATACCTAGTGTTCCGGCTAATCCTTCGAGGTTTTCTGACTCAACGACCTTCTTTGCTAGGGCGTTTCTATCACGTTCAAATCGTGCTTCTGGCAAGAATAGCCCTACCCATTCTACCAATCGTCCTTCGATTGTAACATATGATGCACGTAATTCGTCTGATGCTTTCAGAATGTGTTCTAAGCGACGGTCAGGATCTCCGGCTGCAGCATCAACACCTCGCTTTGACAGTAAGATAGCAGCCTTGTCAAGGCTTTCTAGGGCCTCTTTGCTAGGCATAGGCCAATCAGCATCAGGTAATTCCTCATGGCCATGAATCAAAGGTTTGGCTTCAGGGAACCTTTCCAGTAATCTCTCAGCTTCAGGAGTTAAAGCCTCGTGTGCAATCATATCCATCCTAGAGCAAACCGCATTTGTGTCATGCCAACCATCCCACTCTTCGGAATCGAGAATGTTGCAATTTGAGTCGACAACTGCAGCAGCCCTCCAGTCATACCATAGCCACATATGGTAGTCCAGCAGAACCCCCTTGATGAAACAATTGATGCTTTAATAGAACAAATGTTGATATATTGCGTGGTTTGGTATCTTCCTATGTTCTGCCCAGAATGCGGTACTCTGTCATTCCCTACTCCTTCAGGTGACATCAATTGTACGAATTACAAGTGTGGATACCAAGGCCCTGCAAATGTGAAAGTTAGAGGTGCTGACGGGAAAGAGGTGGACCTCTCAAAAGCATCATCATCCACTAAAGCAGAGACTCGTGTCTATGAGGTAATCAAAGACTCAGATGAGATGAAGGGCGTTCTAACAGTTGGAGATTACATGTGTCCAAAATGTGACGGAGTTGAAGTATTCTCTTACCTTGAGCAAACCCGTTCCTCTGATGAACCAGAGACCAGGATGCTGACCTGCAAGAATTGCGGTAATGGCTGGCGAGAGTACTGAGTGATGGTACATGCAAATTCGAGTTTTCCTCGCATGTTTACTTTTACTTCTTCCCGGTTGCTTTGCTGATGAAGAAGGCCCGGACTTCAATGGCAAGGACTTAGGCAAAATGGATGTCTACAAGTTCACACTTAGCGATCAGAATCAATCTGAGTATTCATTGGAAGATTTGGAAGGACAAGTCGTAGTCCTAGCTTTCGTCTACACTCGCTGTGATGATGTTTGCTTGCTAATTGCAAATAACCTGAAAGTTGTGAAATCCGAGCTAACTGAAGCGGAATTGGAGAAGGTCTCCTTTGTTTCAGTAACAATTGACTGGCGCCATGATTCTCCAGAAGTCTTGGGAGATTGGGCAGTAGAGAAAGGCCTTGATTGGCCGCACTTGACCGATTGGAATTCAGATGAAATCCACAATACATACGAAGAGTATGATGTAACACCATATGATGATGAAACTTACCAAGATGTCCACCTACAGCCTGTCTACATCCTAGATACTAATCTAGACGGAAGAGTCGTTTGGACAGAATATGATTGGCCAATCGATTTATTTGTCGAAGACCTCCGAACAGTCATTGATTTGGAGTGAATGATATGTCGATTTCTCAATGGCTAATGTTAGTTGGCTGCCTACTATTCATTGCAGGTGGCATTTTCACATTCATCGAAAGCAGGAATTGGAGAGTATCTGTGGCAATGATTCTCTTGGGAATTGCTAATGGCTTACTACTTTGGGAGGCCTCGCAGTGAGGATTCAAGCCATTTTCTTGACCTTGTTGTTAATGTTGCCAGGTTGCTTGTTTGAGGACGATGAGGAAGAAGTGATCAAGTTCAACGGTCGTGACTTGGAAGGAAGTGCAACTTACAGATTCACTTTGGAAGATGCAGAGGGCCCAATTTGGAGTCTTGATGACCAAGAGGGTAAAGTCGTAATTCTGGTATTCATGTTTACCCGCTGTGACAATACTTGTCCAGTTACTAGTCAGAATATCAAAGCCGTACAGGACACTCTAACAGAAGAAGAGCTTGAGAAAATCAGCATAGTTTCGGTTACTGTCGATTGGAGACACGACTCACCATCAAAGTTGAGGAATTGGACAGCCGACCGTGGATATGACTGGCCTCACCTTACAGGAGCGAAGGAATATCTCGACCCCGTGTACGAAAATTATGGAGTGTTCCCGGTTGAAGAAAGTGATGATTCTGATGAAGGATATACAGTTGCTCACCCCTCTCCAACCTACATCCTCGATACAGACTTGAAAGGGCGAGTTGTATGGTCAAATTTCGATTTTCCAATTGATTTATTCGTCGAAGATGTCAGAACAGTGCTAAAACACTACTGATTATTTTTGACAAGATTTACACCAAAAAGTCGAGCGTCCACCCTGGACTAATCTTTCGATAGTTCCACCGCATTCGCATTCCTTGCCTTCTTTGTCATACACCTTGAATTGGTGAATGAAATAGCCAAGAGTTCCATCCACTCCTGCAAAGTCTCTCAAGGATGAACCGCCGACTTGGATTGCTTCAGCTAGGATGCTTTTGATTTCCTTAACCAATAATTCACATTCCTTTTTCTTGACTTTGTTAGCCATTCGTGTAGGTGAGATTTTGCTACGATTTAGGGCTTCACAGGCGTAGATATTACCTACGCCAACCACTACTTTTTGGTCGAGAATACAAATTTTGATTGCGCTTTTTCTCTTTTGCAGCTTTTGATACAGGTCATCTGCAGTCCAATCTTCGAGCGGCTCAGGCCCGAGATGGTCCAACAACTTGTGAGATGTTCCACGGAATATGTCCAAGACTCCGAAGCGTCTTGGATCATTGTAGACAGACATACTTCCATCATCGAACAGTATCACCACATGGTCGTGCTTACCTTCACAATCACTCGCATCAAGAGTCCATTTTCCACTCATGCCTAAATGTGAAAGAAGTACATCGCCATTGTCCAGGTCAATTAAGAGGTACTTTGCTCGCCTTCGAATTCCCGTTACTGTGCGCCCAGTTAGCCGCTCAGCAAGCCCTTCAGGGAACGGGAATCTTAGATTTTCACGACGTAAGTCAACGCCATCGATGCGCTTGCCTATCCATGAGCCAGCCAGCCCAGTACGGACGGTTTCGACCTCTGGGAGTTCTGGCATGACTCACTCGAATGGCTTGACCTCAATAGTATTGATTGTCATAGTCCAGACAGTCTGTAGGCTGTCCAAATCGCCAATCCAATCATTAGTAGGCCAGTAATTTGATTCAGAATCTTCTGATTATTCTGAATCTTCGTTAAGATGGTAGAGTTGGATAGCAGAAGTGCCACAAGCACATACCAAACAGTATCAATGGTGGCTCCCATGATAGCGATGAACCATTTTGTATCACTAGACATTGATGGGTCTAGGACGGAAGAGAGAACTGCGAGCATGAAAACTGCAATTTTAGGATTGAGGAATGCGATGAAGAAACCTTCGACGAAACCTTCGCGTTTGCCCTGTGATTGTTCGATTTCCTTGGCTTCTGCTCTCATCATTTCTATTCCCAAGTAAAGTAGGAACAATCCACCAATGATTTGCATTATCGTGAATACGTCTGGATTTTTTTCCATTATGATTACAAGTCCAAATACAACTGAAACCGCATAGAATCCAAAACCGATTCCATGGCCCACTGCACATGCTAGGCCCCGGCCTCTGCCGCCGATCATAGTGTTGCGCAAAACAACCGCTAAAGATGGACCTGGGGAGGTAGCACCGAGAATGAACAACACGGCGGCAGCAGAGATTGCGGTTAAGTCCACGCCTCTCNCAAGGCGCTTACAGACATGACCTTTCTGTTACATCATGCAAGGTAAGTCAACTTGTGAGCCCCTAATTGNTTGGCGGATTCCATTGATGCTCTCATGAACTGAGCNTGAACATTCACATTGTCAAGAACTGTTACAGTCGCCTTGACNAGAGATTCAGCAGCAGACGGGCGTTTGTCGGTAGTTTCCTTCGCCATGAACAGCCATTGNCGTATTCNCTCTTTGTACCTTTGCTTAATTGCGTCGCAGTCCCTCAAACGCGATATATTACGGAATCCNGAGATTGAATTCCGGAAGCAGGCATTGTACCTTCCATAAGTGGTAATTTACGCTTTACAATGCGGAAAGAAACTGGCCCTTTCACCTTGCGAGACACTCCTGCCATTGCCAGGCGTCGTCTTGCCTTCTCTCTAGCCGCCACAACTTTGCGGGCCCGGCGGCGAAGTTCTGCCAAACCGAAGAATTCTGCAACAGGTGCTTCTTTAGACTCGGTATTCAACCACCAGTGTTCACTCTTGAGTGTTCTTTGCTTGATAGTCTTGCCAGTTGTCAGCTCATAAGCTGAGATTCCAGGGCTATCTCGATTGTAGGCACAAGTGTCCATTGCGATCCATGACGGTCTACCATCACGGAGTGATATCTTGGAATGCGCAATCTGTCCGCTGCGCTTGAATTTGGTAGTTGGAGTGTGCCCGAATAGAATACATCGCTTTTCATCAATTGCTTCATCGTGCTTGAAGAATGCTCTTCTAATCCAGAGTAGTGTTTTCTCATCTTGCTCATCGAGGTCCATTCTAGGATGATATCCTGCGTGAACTAATCTCCAATCATTCAGAACTAGGTGGCTAGGTAAGTCTGCGAGCCAAGCACAATCTTCAGCGAATGTCAATTTAGCTCGATGCAAATCCCCCTTCGCAGCAACGATGTATGACCCCCAAGTCGATGCTCCACCCTTTGCCATCCAGACTTTGTTGAGTTCGATGTTAGTTGCCTGCAGTGATTGAATTGCCATCTGTTCATGGTTACCTTTGATTGCATAGATTTGTGGGTGTTCACGAATATATTCGATTACCCCTGCAGAGTCAGGACCTCTATCGATCATATCGCCAAGTAAAACCACTCGNTCATTCTCTGCTAGATTCAGTCTGTGCATCAAGGCTCTCAGTGTACCTAAGTGCCCATGTACATCTCCAACAACCCATACTCGGTTGCCTGCAAAAATACGCGCTTGCAGGTCGGCTTCAGTGCCTCGGTCGCGGACGGCCGGGGCACGACGGATGTCGTGTTTCCATCCCATGGATTTCCACCGGAGAAGATAGTTCTCTCCGATTTCACGGCACCTATGACGGTATATTGTCTTCGGTTGAAACGCGCAGTCAAAACGTCGTTTTTGCGACCTTTTTCCATTTNTTCGAATTGTCCTCATACGGTGAGTCCATAAGCGAGCGTCAGCCGGCTTGGTTCATGTCCCGTGAACTAATCCGTGTCGAGGGTGTCGACCGTGCATTCGGTCCGGTCACCGTTCTCGAGGACATCAACATCATTGTGAATGAAGGCGATAGAATCGGTATCGTTGGTCACAATGGTGCGGGAAAGACAACACTACTCAACACAATTTCAGAGCAAAAGCAGGACGTTGGTGAAATCGAATTCGCCAATGGAATTAGAATTGCTTACCTTACTCAAATNAGAGATATTGACGATGATTCGACAATCGAGGAAGAGTTGTCTCGTAAGGGCCGCCAATTTCAGGAATTAGAAGAGGAAATTGCAGCTATTGAAGCGCAAATGGTNGACCCTGCGTTCTATGAAGGAGATTGGCAACCTGTGATGGACAGATACTCAGAATTGCAGACAATGCTCGGTGCTTCTGGTGGAACTAATGTGGCAAATATCGCCAAGGCTATCCTTGAGAGGCTTGGCTTAGACCAGCATCCTATGGACATGAAGGTTAGTTCGCTATCTGGTGGAGAGAGAGCAAAACTTGCGCTTGCTCGCCAATTGGTTGGACTTGCTGGTGTCGATGTTATCTTCCTTGACGAGCCTACAAACCACTTGGATATTCAGACAACTGAATGGCTTGAAGAGTTCATCAACGAATTCGTTGGCGCACAACTCATCGTTTCTCACGACAGATATTTCCTTGACCAGGTCTGTACAAGAGTCGTTGAAATTGACAACTTGCGAAATTGGAACTTCAAAGGAAATTACTCTCAGTACCTCAAACAGAAGCAGAACTTCCTCGCAGCACTNGATGACAGAATCAAGACNGTAGAGAAGAAAATCTCACACACTCAGTCTGCACTTCGCTCGATGAAGTCCGCGAACAAGTATGACAAGTCGATTTCAGCAAAGCACAAGATGATCGAGAGAATGCAACAGGAGTTGAAGGCTCTCAAAGCACGTAAGCCGAAGCAGCGTAAGGGCTTACGCTTCAACCTAGAAGCAGCTGATAAGTCCAGCAACGATATCATCGAATTGAAGGATGTATCAAAGAGATTTGATGGCCTAAAGCGTCCGATTTTGGACAAGCAGAATCTTGAGATTTCNAAGGGCAACAGAATTGGAATTGTCGGTGGTAACGGACAAGGAAAGACAACTCTTCTGAAGGTAATTACCGGCGACGAACAGATTGATTCAGGAGATAGAGACCTTGCTCCTGGAGCAATAATCGGTTACTATCACCAAGACCACAGAACTCTAGATTTCAAACTNAATCCGGTTGAGCAAGTCGAGATACTGCGCCCAGATATGCAGTATGGAGACATCCGTGCAGCCCTTGGTAGATTCCAGTTCAGCAAGGAACAGGTAACTACTCCTCTTGGTAAATTGTCTGGTGGCGAAAGAGCACGTGTTGCACTACTGAAACTACTTCTTGAAGAGAACAATTTGTTACTTCTTGACGAACCTACNAACCACTTAGATATGGATGCTAAGGAAACTCTGGAAGAGGCACTGGTCGAATATGATGGTGCGATTGTAACCGTTAGTCACGACAGATGGTTCCTCGACCAAGTCGTGAACCAAATCTGGGAATTACAAGACGGAATTGTCACCAAGTACTACGGTAATTACACTGATTACATCAGGAAGAAGAAGGGTCTTCCACCTTTGGTGGATGGAGAAGAACCGGTCCTGTGATCAACGCTCTAGANAAGTAAGGCGGCACATCATCAGCCACCATTCCTGGGCCAATTTCATCACCTGCTAGTTTTCCAGCAACTCGCATTAGGTGAACGCCCAATCTTGCAGCNCCCCAAGGCGACAAACCAAGCCCCAGTAGACCACCTATGCNCCCTGCGAGTAGGTCTCCAGTCCCGCCCATTGACATGCGCGGATTTCCGCCTTTACCTATTCCTCCGCGCCCGCCAGCTCCGATGATAATGTCCTCTGCTCCGGTTCGAATCACAACTCTGCCTTCTCCAGAACCTTCTACTAAATCGGGCACTGCGTCGATATTTCCTATCCAATTTTCCAATTCTTTTTGGTGTGGAGTAATTACTCCTAGCAATCCTTCAGGCCATCCCTCAAGCGCTCTTATTGCGTCTGCGTCAATCACTTTAGGAATATTTGGAGTTGCTTGTATTAGCATTCTAACAGCTTCCANNGATGCNGGNTTNTNNCCCATTCCNGGGCCNATNACNATNGCTTGAACACCTCTTCCAGTCATACANCGCTTCACTAATGAGGTCACATCACTGATGTATTCTGTATCACTAATTTTCTCTTGAATCAACTCACTAGGCCACTTTGCTCGTGCTGCTGCTTGGCTAGGCATCGCAACATGGACGAGGTCTACGCCCATTCTTGCAGCAGCCATGCCTGCTAAAATCGGAGCGCCATGATATGGCCCACCTCCTACGATTAGGACTCGACCTCGCTCACCCTTGATTTGGTCTTCTCGGGGGTGAGGGTATCGCATCAGATCTCCTGGTCCAGGGTCTAGTGTACCTGCAGGCCATCCAACAGGTGCGATGAATAAGTCTCCGACTTCAGGAAGCAGTTGTCCTTTGGAATCAACCATATTCGACTTTGGAGCCTCAAATGTCACGGTTCTGAATGCATTGAATGCAATCCCTGAACCGCATCCGGTTGGCATATCGCAGGCCAAGACCATCGGCCTGCCTGGGATTGATTCCATCAGTCGCAGGATTTCTCCTCTAGGCTGGCCGTATGTNCCAGCNCCTAGNAGACAGTCAACAATAGTGCTGGGAGGGATTTCTGGTAGAGATTCTACTGAGTGAATCACTCCCTTCCAATCATCCCTTGCTCGTTGTGAAAGAGGTGTCTTTTGTTTNTCATGTGTGGCAACAACTTGACACTCGTCTAGCATGTTGGCAAGACGGAAACCATCTCCCCCGTTATTGCCTGGGCCACATAGTATCCAAATCGGCTTAGGTGCGCCTGTTAGAGCATTAGCTAGATGCTCAGCTGCGGTAACCATCAATTCGTCCATGTCTGCCCCTAATGCCTCAGCATTTGCATCCAAGATTGCTATCTCGTGAGGAGACATAATCCAGCGGGGGCGCATAGTCCGTTCACTAACCTCTAGGCTTTTGATTCAAACGGTATGATGATGAATGAAATTATGTTCCGTAGGAACATGTCGGACGAGGCACCGGTGTTTGAGACTACCACTGGGCCTGTCCGTGTTATCACCGCAGCAAGCCTATTCGATGGCCACGACGCTGCGATTAACGTGATGCGCCGCCTCATTCAATCCAGCGGTGCAGAAGTGATTCACTTAGGGCATGACAGGTCTGCAAAAGATGTGGTCGATTGTGCGGTTCANGAAGACGCNCANGCAGTTGCTTTGACTTCCTATCAAGGCGGTCACATGGAGTACTTCACTTACATCCGTCAGTTGCTTGATGAGGCTGGCTGCGAGCATGTTCGNATCTTTGGTGGCGGTGGAGGAACAATCACTCCTCCAGAAATCAGAGACCTGCATAAGAGTGGAATCTCGAGAATCTATTCTCCTGATGACGGTCGAAANATGGGTCTGATGGGGATGATCCATGATTTGATGGGAACAGCAAGTGATGTTGATTTGATTTCAAATGAGAGACTTGCAAGCCTAGATGGCCCGATTACNGCCGATGAAATGGCAAAGGTCGGACTTCTGCTAACACTATCTGAATCAGCTAGCGATGAAGATTTCAAAACGATGGTCGAGAAGGTTCGCTCAAGCGACAAAGAAGTTCCAGTCATCGGTTTTACCGGNACAGGTGGTGCTGGAAAGAGCAGTCTTTTGGACGANCTAATGCTGNGAATCCTTCGTGATAATCCTGACAAGAAAGTCTGCTTGCTCTGTGTTGACCCAACACGAAAGCGAACCGGTGGTGCGCTTCTTGGAGACAGAATCAGAATGAATTCACTATCCAACAATAACCTGTACATGCGCTCACTAGCAAGCCGAGGTAGCGGTTCAGAAATCAGCGCAAACTTAGACCGCGCAATCGAGGCNGCAAAGGCTGTTGGCTTCGATTTGATTTTCTGTGANACAAGCGGNATNGGCCAAGGCAGTGATGCGATCACCACCGTTTCAGACCGCTCCCTGTACGTTATGACAGCAGAGTTCGGTGCACATACTCAACTTGAGAAAATNGAGATGCTTGACGTTGCTGACCTCGTCGTTCTAAACAAGTACGAAAAGAGAGGTAGCGAAGATGCACTACGTGCCATTCGCAAGCAAGTTCGACGCAATAGAAACAAGTTCGATGTCGAGGACCATGAGTTGCCAGTTGTCGCTACAATCGCTAGTCAATTCGCAGACCCTGGTGTCGATGTCCTATGGCAGAAGCTAGCCGCAATGGTTGGATTTGAGGCCAGTGAGCCGATGGGTGTAATCGGTGAGCGCAAGGGTGTAATTCCTCCTGAGAGAGTCCACTATCTTTCAGAAATCGCCTCAATCATTCGTGAATACCATGAGGCAAACAAGACGGTTTCAGAGAAGNTGCGACTAATGCAGCACCTCGAAACTGCAAGCCAAGAACTGCCTTCAATCAAAGGCGAAGTCGATGAGCATCTAGCCGAACTTCGTGAAGAAGTAGCAGAAGCAAAGCAGGCGGTTGAAGGATTCAGGTCACTGGCTGAAGAGTATGCAAGTGGCGAATACACCTACCACGTTCGTGGCAAACCGTTCAAGGTTTCAACCGTAACAGAATCTCTCTCACATCAGATGATTCCTCGTGTNGCNCTGCCNAAGTACAGCGATGACGGAGACATGTTCAACTGGTTGACTAGAGAAAATGCACCGGGGCATTTCCCGTTCACTGCGGGTGTATTCCCGTTCAAGCGAACCGATGAATTGAGTGCGAGAATGTTCGCAGGAGAAGGAGAAGGCGAGCGCACAAACCGCAGATTCCACCTTCTCTCACAAGGCCAAGATTACGTCAGACTCTCCACCGCTTTCGATAGCGTAACCCTGTATGGGCGAGACCCCG
>PAJN01000019.1 GCA_002710205.1 Methanobacteriota archaeon
ATCATCGCACTGATACCTTGGCTGGCATCATCCGAATTCATATCCCTGCGCATCTTGCTCATCACTCTTAGCAAATCCGACGCAATTTAACCTATCGAGAGAATGTCTTCAATTCAACCGCTATGTCCTAATTTGTACATCAGGGAATCGTAGTTTTATAATTTGAAAATTGTGGGAGAAATATGGGAGGATTAAGGTCGGTTATGGTCTTGGTCTTACTTTGCGGAATGGCTGTCCCGGGTTGCATCTCATTTGGAGACGAAGTTGTAGATATGGATCTACAAGTTAGCCATAGCATTCTGAATGGTACTGTTGTAGAGTACTACGTAGACGGCCAGTTGGTTTCATTGGAATCAGTAGATGTTGTTGTTAATTTCTCGGGAAGCGAATCTGAAAACCCATTGGATAAATTTGGTATTGAATTCGAGAGCGACAGGGAATCGATTGAAATCGATGCAAAGAGTGCTTCATCGATCACAGTAGATTTCAGTGAGCATGGAATGTACAATATTACAGCATACGCCGTTGATGANGANAAAAACAGAGTNACTTCCACTNANACTATTCGCATAGACTTNCGAATAGACTGGGTCGAAGAAGGCACAAATGATCCCGAAATAATGCCATTCAATCCTATCCCAAATAATCAAGGAATTCATCCAAGTTACATTGAGGTAATATCAACAGTTGAAAATCCCAGCATCTTTGAGGACTTTGGAGGTGGACGTTCAGTTGATTTCACATGGATGATAACAGATGAACTAGGAGACACGTGCCAGAGCTATAGTGAACAAGTAGGTGATGGTGAAACAGTTTCTTGGAACACAATTCACTTCAACACTTATCTTTTGCATGATTTGAGTATTGATTATGAGGAAGGTCAAGATTCGATTTCAGTTAATCATTCTCTTTTCATAGTCTATGACTATTAGTCCTCAGACGAAAAAGCATCTTTCCACTCATCATTTGATGATGCTTTCATTGCAGGTATGCACATCCAATACCAGCAAACAATTCCGGTGATTATTCCAGTTACCAAATCGAAGAAGAAATGCTGCTTTGTAGTCATAACAGAAATACAAAGTGCAACCCATGCTATCCAAAGTAAGGCTTCTTTCCATCCAAATACTATTTTCCAATACCTCAGTAGCATCACGATCATTAGAGATTGAACGACATGCAGACTCGGCCATGCATTGTATGGGTGGTCGGTTTTGTGCATTAGATCACCGAACCAAAATCCCCAGAAACCCTCTCCTGCTCTAACATCTGCAGGAATTTGGTCACGAATATAGACCTCTGTTGGAAACAGAATGAATATCAAATTTACAATCCAAGTCATAACGAATAATGCTTGATAAAAAGCAAACATTTCTCGAATTCTAGCGTCATTTTCCCGTCCAAACCATGCTGCTGCAGGGTAATAGAGGTACAGGCTGAGATAAATCACAAAGGACCAACCTATGTACGGAACCATTGAATCTATTGGCATGATTGGGTCCATCACAGACCTGTCAAAATATCCCATAATGTGGTTGATCACAGAGTATGGGAGAGCCATAGCCAAAATCAGAGTGATAATTGTGTACCAAAACAGTCTACGGTTTCCTTTTTCGCGCCAGTGTGGTTGCCAGAACTTCCACGGGCGCATGAACATGCTCCGGCGAAAGGTTCTATCTATTCATGCAATCGGTATCATTGTTGATTTTCGGATACAATCTTGCAAGCAATTCTAGTCCTTTTCTTCATTACTGTCAATCGCTTTCTGAGCAGTTTGCTGCTTGAGCATTTCTTGGATGACTTCTGGAGTAAGTGCACCGTGTTGTGCAGCTAATTCCATAATTTCTTTTTGCAATTGGTTTTGCGTATCCATTCTTTGTTTTTGGAACTCTTGTTGGTTAGCTATTCTCTCGGCTTTGCGCGCTTGAACTTCTGCGAACATATCCATCGCTCTCTTGGTTTTTGCATCAGCCTCGTCGACTCTGATTTGCATTTCACCACGTTTGAAATCGAGTTTGGCGTTCCACTCGGCTTCTTGAGCACGTAGGGCTTTCAATTCTTTTTCAAGTTCCAAATTTACTTGTCCACGTGCTTGTGCTCTTGCAACATTATTTTCCACTTCTATTCGTGCTAAAGTCAAAGCTTCAGTTTGCGCATAGTGTGCTAATTGAGCCTCAACATTTGCCTCATCNCCAGAAATCTTTGCTTGTACAGCAGCACGATGCCTCTGTACCAATTCCATGTCAGTAGGGTCCGTAATAGGGAACGCTTTCAGGAGTGTAAAACCAAGATTAGACAATAGATTCCTCATTCCGCTTTCAGCAGACATCTCNAATTTNTCCATAAACAANTGNCTTCTCAANCCGGCTGCATTTTCACAAGATGCCAGTGAAGGAGTNACTACTCTTGCTTTCACTTCATCCGCAATAATTTTGATAACACCATCTCTGGTCAATACAGGATCATTGTTTGCAAAATAATTCAGTAGTTTTGGCACATCTTCCAGGTCCATTCGCATCCTCAAATTAGCGAATCCAGTGACCTTCTCTCCATCTGCAATCTGGCCTTCGAATGGAATCCAATAATCCATCGGACCAGTCATGGCGAATAGCAAGCGCCTGTCATTGGCAGTAACTCCAATCTTGTCACCTAGCCATCTTGTGAATCCACCTGCCATACTTTTGAGCAATGTTTCTGTTAATACATCGCCAATTCTGCCATCGACAATTAGTGCACATGCTTCGTTTGGTTTNAGCAAGACCTGCTGCGTAGCAAGAGTTTGAATTTTGTCTGCTCTAACCAATCTCGCTACAACATCAGGGCTATCTCTCCATTTGTAATTACTCATAATATCACTTCTTCACTTTTTTTTGTTTTAGACCTGCAAGTACATTTGCTCTTGCACCAAAGAATCCTTTGCAACTTGTAATCATCTGAGTTGTTTGCATTGTTAGTTGCTGCGACTTTCCATCCGCTGTGGCCGTTGAAAGTTCTGCACTATTTGCAATATTAACTGCTTTAGTTACCATTTCAATGACTTCATGATCATGTTTAATCAGTTTCTTCAAATCACGATTAGAAGGCGACCTCTGCCCTGAAAGGAATGCGTGCTCCATACCAGATACAGATTTTTGAACATCTTCGATTAGGTAATCGCACTCTTCCATACATTGTTTAGCAGCTCGGGCAATTTCGATATTATCTGCTTTGAATTGACTGTCGAAAATATTCTGCATATGGCTTCGAATTCGGCCAACTGCNCGTACAATTTCATCACGCACCATTTTGTCATTTTCGAATCTAGAACCCTTTGTGTATCCATTGTATCCTATGAGAACTAATTGGACGCCGCGGATATAGGGTACAACATCAAGCGGAGTTCCTACCATAGTCTTCCCTAACTATACTATGAACAGACTACCATATGATAGTGCCGCTATTCGGACTCAAATTCACTTTGNGATGTTTTGATTCCGTTNTTTCCCTTTGACCATATTTCAGAAGCCAATAATGTAACTAGTCCTGAACCGATAAGTGCTGACAAAAACACNTCNAGATTAGCCANNNCAAATTCNTTTGTTGGNGAANTAAGATAGCCAATGCCAGTGGTCAAATCTGCCGTGTAAATTCCATAAATTACAACCGATAGTAAACCACAAACTGCGCCGACCAATGATGCTCTAGAATCGATTCTGTCCCATAGTGTCAGCAACACTGGAAGAACCGTTGCAGCTGCTAGTAAATCAGCAAAAAGAAAAATTCCAAAAACGCTTCCTGCATCAAAAGTGAAACTTCCAATTGTCGGCCCAGTTGCAAGATAAATTGCGATTGGAATCATCGCTACGGTTGCAATTCTCGCGTGATTCAACTCCATTTTTCCATCAGACAAGTCTCTTGTTATCGATGCTGAGATTGCATTTTGAAGCGTATCAACGCTGGAACATACAAGGGCTATTCCAAGAACAATAAATCCNGAAATAATTAGGAGATTAGCATCTTCTAATAAAACGAAGAAAGCCGCAGATGGATCTTCAGCAGTCCCCTTTGCTGCCGCTACAGTGCCTAAAACCCCCATTAGGAATACTAGTGGAAGGACCATTGCAGCTGCAAGTAGCGACCCCTTTTTCAGTGCCTCTTCATCTTCGGATGCCCATGCCCTTTGCCAATTTCCCTGAGAAAACATTTCTGCTGCAGTTATTGCTACAACTAAGGCAAGTCCGGACTTAAATGAGTCCATGTAAGACATACTGCCAATACTCCAGTTTTCTGCTCCTTCAGGATTGTATGCTTTAGCGTCAGAAATCAAGTTACTCAGATCTCCAGCAAATAAGACCAAGAATAGTGCAACTATCAACCAAAGAACAACCCATGCTTGGAAACGATCAGTTTGCAAAGAAGCAGGCAAGCCACCGTATGCGGTGTATGCGGCAGTAACGAGGCCGACTGCTATCATTGGAATGAGTGGTTCCATCTCAGATAATACACTCATCGCTTTACCGATTGCAGTAAATTCAGCGAATAGGAAAGTGAACATGTAAACTACAGAAATTACTCCTACATAGATTTGCATTGGCCTTCCTATGCGCATTCGGACATAGTCAGCAAGTGTGACTCCATCTGGAAGTCGTTGACGTATTTTTGGCCCTACATAGGCTAGTAGCAAAAATGGAGTTGCTGCAGATACTGCATAGCCAGTGACGTCCCAGAACCCTCCCCAATAGCCAACTTCTGATGGTCCAAACAGAATCCATATTCCCATTCCAGATGCGAACAGGCTAAGCCCTATTCTCAACCAATTCTGTGTTCCTCGTGCCGAGTGATATTCATCAGCGTTCAATTCTTTCTTAGTTGCGGCTTGGTATCCTATGTATCCGAAGAAACCAAGCGTTGCTAGCATCAATCCATATGCGATATTTGTGTTCATTTTACTCCCTCCGCTGGCATTATCCAGATCAGGTCATTGGGTCGTCGCCCGAAGACGACCTCTCAGCAATAGCTCCCCAGTTACGGCTCAGGTGCTTAGTTCTTGAATATTTCATTACTTTGAATTAATATGGGTAATGATTTGGTGCATTCTATCGACTAATTCGAGAGGATTGTGTGCAAGTATGTATAGTGCTGGTACCCAGCCAAATGAGCCTTCATCCAGAATAATGTCTATGCCTTGGTGGGGAGTTAATTCCCCCTTTGTTGCAAAAGTCAGATTTAGGTCTAGTTCTTCACAAATCACTTCGATCTTTTCTAGATTATCACCAGGGTGTATATTCAAAATTGCAGTCTTTGAATTGTCGTGTACCCTAGCATCTAGCAATATGTTAGCAAGATAATTAGATGCGCCGAAAGAGGGAGTTTCGTGATGGCGCAATTTGTTTTCCACTATTGACAATTTGCCAGGGAATGCTGCAATTTCCGCCGCCGAGCGAGATGATTCCAAGCAACATGCAATGTTCATGCCTACAGCAGGCATTAGTGGTTTTAGGCGATTTACATCGATTCTAGAAACCGCCCATTCAAGTCGCTTCAGTAGTGCCGTTTGTTCTTGATCTGAATCCAAATCTGTACCTGTGAGGGATTTGTCGAATCTAAGTACTTGGCCTGGGGCGAAAGCGACTTCCATTACGAATCTTGTTCTGCTCGGTTTTGCACCAGGACCCAATTGCCTGAGTGCTAGAGATATTTCGTGAGCCCATCCATCTATTGTTGATTCATCTGATGTTCCTGCCATTACTGGTAAATCTCGGTGCGCCATACGCGATATAGTCGATTGTGTTGAACCTAAAATATCTGCAATTTCTGCCTGAGACCAACCTGATGACTTCAGGTTTCTAGCTAGTTGCATATGCAATCTTTCGAGCCATGCAGAGCCATCACTTCCCAACATGGTTCTGCGTAATCCTTCTTGCTATTCAATATTCCTAGGTAAAAATGCACCTTGCATAGTTTTTACTACTGGTGAAATAAATCTCATCGATCAACATTAATCAAGCTATTTTCTAAACACGGTACTGCAAGACTCCAATTTTTTGTCAATTGCACCGAGGAATTTTTTTTGAACACACTTTCTTCTTATCGCACTTTTATTTGTAAAATCGATTTAATAGCGCCCGTAAGTTAGGAATAAAATCCTTTTTTATTCAAATTGCATTGAGTAGTATGCAATATGCGGAAAAAACCTATGTCGTGGATGTTGTCCCTTAAACAATGGCTAAAATCACTCTATTTTACAGAACTTTTTAGCGCAGGGTTCTAAACCCGTCTCCTAGTGGCACAATCGGCGAGAACCATGGATAAGGAGACTGACGATTTCTTAGATGAAGTTCTAATTCGAATCCGAAGTCATTTGGATGGTTCCGAGAAGGTCGTTGAACACATCCCTCAGTCTAGTCTACGTAAAATTGCAGATCTAAACATCCCTTTGGAGGGAATGGGTTTAGAAAATACATTGCAGGATATTGACCAATTTCTAAAGTATAGTGTGAAGACTAATGTTCCTGGGTTCATGAATCCACTCTGGGGTGGTTTCAATATGTCTGCATTTGCTGGCGAAGTGATTGCTACACTAACTAACAATTCGATGTACACCTACGAGTTATCCCCGCTTGCAACACTAATAGAACAAGCTTTGATTCGAAGAATGTGCGATATTGTTGGATTCACGGACGGTAATGGAACATTGACTACAGGGGGATCAAATGGTAACATGATTGGCATGATGTGCGCTCGTCATCAAGTCGACCCTTTAGGGCAACAAAGAGGTTTCAAAGGAGAACAACTAGTTTGCTTTGTTTCAGAAGAATCGCATTATTCTGTACTCATGGCTGCAAATGTTCTCGGTATTGGATTTGATAATGTAATCAAAGTAGCATGTGATTCAGATGGTAGAATGCGATGTGATAAATTGGTCGAGGAGATTGAACGTTCAAGATTGAACAATCAATTACCATTCTGTGTAATTGCTACATCAGGTACTACTGTCAGGGGAGCATTTGACCCTGTAAAGGAAATCGCCCATATCTGTGGTGAACAGAACCTGTGGTTACATGTGGATGCAGCTTGGGGTGGTTCATGCCTGTTCAGTGCAAAGCATCGTCAATTAGTCGACGGAATCGAACTTGCAGATTCGGTTTGTTGGGATGCTCACAAAATGATGGGAGTCTCTCTTGTTTGTTCGGCTTTCCTGATCAAGCGTCCAGAAGTTTTACGGAAAATCTGCTCACATGGAAATGTTGCTCATTATCTCTTCTTAGGGGATGCAGAAGATGTCGATCTTGGCAGGACAAGTCTTCAATGTGGACGCCGTAATGACGCATTGAAACTCTTCTTAGCTTGGAGGGAAAAGGGAGATGCAGGCTGGTCAAGATTGGTCGAAAACTATGTTGAATTAGCAGATTATCTACAATCACTCGTTGAGGGAAATGAAAATTTGGAGATGATGTCGTCTCGAGTTTGGACAAATGTATGCATCAGATATACAGGGCATGGTATCGATCATAACTCTGTAAATGAACAATTGAGGGAGAGATTGGTAAAAGCCGGCAATTTCATGGTCTCACAGTCAAATATTGGAGACGATATAATCTTACGTCCTGTAATTGCAAACCCATCTGTATCAAAAAGAACTCTAGATGGTTTGGTTGATGAAATCGTTTCTACGGGTAATGACATTATTCGAAACATTCCCTTTTCTAGTTGAAGACCTGAGGTTTATACATGCAGAAAGGCAAACCACTTTGGTGGGATGAAGCCAATGAGTTTCTTTCTCAGGATGAACTCCTAGGACCAATTGTTGAACAGTATGGTGACGAATCATTAGAGGGAAAAGGAGATCTTTTTGCAACATTTGTAAATTCAATTGTTGGACAACAAATTTCTGTAATCGCTGCGGAATCAATTTGGAATCGTCTCAAGAAGATGGTAGGTGAAATTTCCCCTACTCAGATTAGTAATTTCACTCATGCAGAAATTGCTGGTTGCGGACTTACTAAATCCAAGGCAAGTTACATCCTCGGGGTTGCACAAAATCCTGACAAATTTCTTTCACCTAATTGGGATGAAATGACAGACTCTGATGTTCACAAACATTTTGTCAGTTTCAAAGGCATTGGCCCTTGGACAGCTGAGATGCTGATGATATTCTGTTTGATGAGGCCAGATGTTTTCAGCATTGGAGACATTGGATTGGTAAAGGCGGTCAAAACATTGGTGCCGGAAGCAGAATCGAAAGAACAGGTTCTTGAAGTTGCAAATCGTTGGAAGCCATACAGAACAGCTGCCTCCTGGTACTTGTGGCGTATGCTTGACCCAGTTCCTGTAGCATATTAATGCGAAACTAGAATACCCTTCTCCATGTATGGCGTTGTATGGAATTTGCTTACTATTCGCTAGCGATAATCGCAGCCTTTGTATTTACAAGATGGGTAACCGAGAATTTCAAATTTCATGTTCGTAGCAACTCTGTATGGTTGCATCATTGGATTATAGCAACAATCGTAATGATCATTCTGCTTGCAATGAAGATTGAATCAGAGATTGCATGGGGCGTATTAACAGGAGTTGCATTGGAAGGATTAGGTCGAAAGAATTGGTCAATTCTTCGAAAATAATTGGTCGACTATCTTGGGTGATAATTTAATGCCTTATTGATTGACACGATTCCATGGCAGCACAGGCCCCCGTTCGCACCGCACTTTACGAAGAGCATCTTGCCTTAGAAGCAAATATTGTTGATTTCCATGGTTTTGAATTACCTATTTGGTATTCTAATATCTCTGAAGAGCACATTTCTTGCCGCTCAAATGCTGGTTTATTCGATGTTTCACATATGGGATCATTCAGATTTTCCGGGATTGGCGTGAAAGATTGGCTTGAATCAATAGCCACACAGAAATGTTCCTCGATAGATTCGGGAAGGTGTGCTTATACTCATTTCCTCGACCATGACGGATATTTGATTGATGACATGATATTCGCCGTCGTTTCAGATGAAGAGATCCTAGGAGTGCCTAACGCTAGTATGGTCCCAGTCATGTGGAAATGGTTCAATTCTTTGTTGCCCGAAGATGGCTCAATTTCCATTGAGGACCTATCACCACAAACCAGTATCATCGCATTACAAGGACCAAAAGCTAGAGAATATTGTGAATCCGTTCTTGGGGTTCAGAATCATGTTGGCCGATTTCGTTGGTCTGAAATTCAGGAAAACTCTCTTGGAATAACTGGCTGGATTCAAGGAACTGGCTACACTGGCGAGGCTGGATATGAGATATTCATCCCGAATGAAGATGCTCCAGTTCTTTGGCGCAATCTAATCCAAGCAGGAGCAACTCCCGTTGGGCTTGGTGCAAGAGACACACTTCGATTAGAGAAAGGATATCTTTTGTCAGGTGTTGATTTTGCATCACCGAATTTGGATGAAAACACATTGTTGCACAGAGACTCTTGGGAAACTAACGTTCCTTTTGGCTTGGATATTGAGCACGAATTTGTAGGGCGTCACCGTGTCATTTCTCATGCACCTGAAGATGCAAAGTTATGGGGAATTAAGCAACTCGAAAGAGGGCCTTTGCCACGTGGAGGTAAGCAAGTCGAAGATTTAGATGGAAATCCGATTGGAACTTTGACAAGTGGCGCTCCAGCTCCTTCACTTGACCGAACAGGGATAGGCATGGGATATATTGCTGGAGTTTCACCTGGCGACGAAGTAATGATTGTCGCATCACCAAGAAAAAAAGTACGGGCAGTGATAGTTCGCCCACCCTTTGTCTGATAACGCCCCATAGGGGCGTTGCCTTGATGAGGGGTTACTGTTACGCACAGACATGCGCAGAACTCTAGCAGTTGGTATACTGGCTTGCTTTCTCCTGTCAATAATTCCAGCGATTTCAGATTCTCCAACAATTGTTGAGAGAAATGGAGAAGAAATCATAGACTCTAGATTGATCGATGATTCGGAATTGACACTAGGACAAATTGAGGCTCTAAATGCTGCGGGATTGGCGCGTGGAACTAACACTAATTGGTCTGCAGCAGGTGGCTCACAGAGCAATGATGAGATTTATGAAATGATATTCGATTCTCAAGGTAATATCATTGTATGTGGTACAATCTATCAAGCCTCGCAGTTCGGTGCAGTACAAGTTTACACAGAAGGCGAAGGAGATATTTTGATTGCAAAATTAACCAAAGATGGCACCTGGGAATGGGCAGTTTCAGCTGGTACTGCACTGTATTATGACGAATGTAGAGGAGTAACAATTGACTCCAATGGCAATGTGTACGGTACAGGCTACTTTCAGGGAGATGTCAACTTTGGAAATACAACTGTTTCTACAACAGGTTTCGATGGATGGATTGCAAGAGTAAACACCACTGGTCAATGGGACTGGGCAATGAAATTCGGTGGCTTTGATGTGGATGTCGGTTGGGATTTGGCAGCAGACAATTATGACAACCTATACGTCACAGGATATTACCAAAACTTCACAGAGTTTGATGCAACTCAATTGAATGATGATTACGGTTCGGAAGAACCTAGATTTTTCATAGCGTATTACAACGTCAGTGCTAATCTATGGGATTGGGCTGATAATTCCTATGGCAGTGGTGTCTCTGTTCCATATCAGGTTGTAGTTGAGAGCAGTACAAATTCTGCTTACATAGTCGGTTACAATACCGGTAGTGAAGAATGGGGTGGTGGTTCTTTCTCGTCCAACCCTCAATCTACATATGCTGGTTTCTTGGTAAAATATTCTGATTCAGGTAATTTCATTTGGGGACAAAACACGGGCGGAACACAATGCTTTGGTACTAGTTGTGGAGTTTACTTCAACAATGTGGTAATGCACCCTGATGGTGGAGTAGTTGTTGGTGGAAACTTCCTAATGACTTACAAGAAACAGAACGGTGCTGCAGTTACTGGACAGGGCAGTTGGGACGTTCTTTTGTTGAGATATGATGCGAGTGGTACACAAATTTGGGATTACCATGCAGGTGGCTCGGGGGATGATAGAATCCAGTCGCTATCTGTGAATCCCAAAGGACAAGTTCAGTTTGGAGGATGGCATCAAAACGAGATTAAATTTGGCTCCAACACACTTCAGAAGAATAGCTCTACCATCTATCTTGATGGATTCATGGCTCAAGTAGACAACAATTCAGATTATCAGTGGTCGATGAGTATTGGTGGTGCTGGTAATGATACTGTTGGAGCTCTACTTGCAATGGATGATGGGACCATTGTTTCAGGAGGAGACTTCAGTGGAACCGTATGGTTTGGAGACACTCCAAGAAGTGCTACAGACCAAGATATATTCGTATGGGTATTCCAACATGACAAAGATGATGACGGCATTACTGATTATACAGACAACTGTCTTAACACTGCGAATTCAAATCAAAGCAATTTTGACTCTGACATCAAAGGAGACGCTTGTGATACCGATGATGATAATGACGGACTCCACGATGTGCTTGATGATTGTCAATATGGATTCTTGAATTGGAATCAATCAAACACCTCACTTGACCATGATGAAGATGGTTGTAAGGACATTGAAGAGGATACAGATGATGATAATGATGGGATTCTCGATGAAAATGATAACTGTCCGTCCGGAGTACTGGACTGGGTAGTCGACAACTCTAGTGATCTAGACGGAGATGGTTGCAGAGACATTGACGAGGATACAGATGATGATGGAGATTCGATTCTAGACGTAGATGATAACTGCCAATATTTGGTCAATCCATTGCAAGAAGATTACGAAGGTGATGGGCTTGGAGATGTTTGCGATGGAGATGATGATGGTGATGGAATCGACGATTTAGTTGACGACTGTCAGCAGGGTGCAAAGAATTGGACTTCAGCGGTGCAGACGGACAAAGACGGCGATGGATGTGAAGATGAAAATTCCAATGAAGACCCAGACGATGACAATGATGGCATTCTCGACGAATATGATAATTGTCCAAGAGGTGAGATAGGTTGGAATTCTTCACAATCCAATGATCGTGATGGAGATGGCTGTCGAAATGATAACGAAGACAATGACAACGACAATGACAGTGTTATCAACGAAGTAGATTTGTGTAAGAATGGGATCACAAACTGGAGAAAGAATTCAACCAACGATAACGATGGTGATGGCTGCATCGATCAGCGTGAAGACAATGACGATGACAATGATGGCTTCTCAGACATTATCGATTTCTGCCCGTTGCAAGAAGGAACTGCAACACAGGGTGGAATGAAAGGATGCCCTGATTTCGACGAAGATGGTTGGGCAGATGCAGCAGACGCATTCTTCCAAGATGAAACTCAATGGAGTGATGGTGACGGCGATGGCTTTGGCGATAATCCAGCAGGAAACAACCCGGATGATTGTCCATTCTTCTTCGGAAACTCTAGCATGGACAGAACCGGTTGTATCGATTCTGATGGCGATGGTTACTCAGATCCTGAAATTGCCTGGAGCACTGCTCAAGGTGCTGATGCATTCGTAGATGAACCGAGTCAATGGGCAGATGCCGATGGAGACGGGTTTGGTGACAATTTCGAAGGAGTGAATGTTGATTTCTGTACAGATGATGCAGGAACTTCAACAATAGATCGATTTGGCTGCCCAGATTTAGATGGTGATGGATATTCAGACCCTGATGCTTTCTGGAGCTTCAACAAATGGGATTCGCTTGGCTATGGCCCAGATATGTTCCCTATTGACCCGACACAGTGGTTTGATACGGACAATGATGGATTTGGTGACAACTGGGGCAACCCCGAATGGAATGAATCCAGAGATGAAGAATGGCCAGGGGTATTCGTTGAGAATGCGACTTATGGTGACATGTGTCCGCTAGAAGCACCAGATGGGAGATTCGATGACGATGTGAATTATCCTGGATGTTTACTGACTGAGCCTAGTGATGGTGGCAAGACTACAACCGATGATTCGTCATCATCTGAAGATGACGAAGGCATGAGTACTGTGGCACTTGTCGGAATAATCGGAGGAGTTGTAGTTCTTGGATTGGTCGGGGCAATCGTAATGATGCTCAAGAAGAAACCTCAGCCAAAGAAGCGCTCTGGTCCAAAATCGCTCACAGATTTACCTGCTCCTGAACCCCCCGCCCCTCTTCCAATGACGGATACGGCTGAAGTCGCGGAAGAACCAGATGAATCACAAGAAGAAACTTCAGAGCAAGGCGGTGAAACTACAGTCGGTTCTTGGGAAGATTTGCCAGGGGGAGAATATCTGGATCCTGACGAAGAAGGAACTGTTTGGTTTAGGGCCAACAATGGCGATAATTGGTATCAAAACGCCGACGGATCTTGGACAAAGTGGCAAGATTAATCCAATAGTTTTCGAACTACTCTGATGAATTCCAACTTATCTTCGCCTTTGATTTTACTGATTTCCATGCCATGTGCTTGTAGCATGGCTTCAGAGATTTTCTCTATGTCACCATATGGTGCAGTTTTCCCTAGTTCCTCACTTTCACACAGTTCTCCCATAGGAGTATTTTGATTTACAATACTTGGTATCCCAAAGGCTGCTGCATCTAGCATTTTTGTTGGAATTGCTCCATTTTTTATGTTAGCACGTTTCTCGTTGTACATTGCATACATTACACTGATTTCTTTCATCAAATTAGGCAAATCTTCTTCGGTGAATGGGCCTCTGTAATCTACATCCGAATATTCCCTCAGCACATTTTCTACTTCAGAACCATCACCTGCGAGGATTACTTTGAATCCTGCTTTCTTAGCAGCATCGAGTAGTGAAATAATTGGCTCCAGTTCTCTTATTCTTCCAAAGTAACCCACGACCTTTTCTTTTGTTATTGGTATCGAAAAACTGCTTCTTCTATTCATTACACATGTTGAATCTCTACCGTATTTAGCTACCCATTTACAAAAATCAGGTGCTGAAACAACTATTTCATCTGCATCTCGTATGATCCTCTTTGCTTGCGATAACATCCTACTCGAAGCGAACTTGTGCAAAGGAGAATTTCCTCGCATCAAAGGCCAAGTATGTGCCAAATCATGGATATCCAAAATTACCGGGCCTTGGAAGTTAACATTGGCGGTATCGGTATCATTTAGAATCAACAAATCATGCTCTAGTTTCAGATTTGAAATGAATTTCTTTTTCATGAACCATGTGCGAAATGGTGTAGAACTTCCGACAACACCAAATTGATAGCGCACGATCTTGTAGCCATTTTTTTGTTCAAGTCTTGGATTAGTACATTGTCTATCCCATGCATGTATTTCCACATCATGTCCTAATTCAGTCAGCCAAATAGCGTGTCTTTCTACTCGAGGGTCGGGAGCACATGCATTGGTGACAACCATTGCGATATGCGCCATAATTGCTCGAAGAGGTCCCACTCAATTTGCTTTGCTACCAAACCAACATTCATGTTGGTTCCGCGTTACGACACGGTCGGGGGCTACTCTATGGTTGACCAGTTACCGAATTTGGGCCGCGAAAAAGAGATGTTAGATGCTATGGGAATGTCATCGATTGATGACCTGTTTGCAGATATTCCAGAAGCAGTTAGAATGACAGAAGAACTACCTCTCCCTCCACCTCAATCTGAAGAAGAAATCATCGCAGATGCACGAAGATTGCTAGGTGCTAACGTTGCTCTAGGAGACCGAGTCAACTTCCTTGGTGCTGGCCTTAATCGAAACTATGTTCCAGCAAGTGTATTTCAATTGGTCACGAGAGGTGAATTCCTGACATCTTACACTCCTTATCAACCCGAAGTGAGTCAAGGTATGCTACAAGCAATGTGGGAGTTCCAGACCTTGATCAGTGAACTAGTGGGGCTTGAAGTTGCTAACTTATCCGTGTATGACGGTTCTACAGCTGCCGCTGAAGCACTAACCTGTTCAGTTAGAGTACACAATCGCAAAGCAGAGCAAAAAGATACAGTCTATGTCAGTGAATTAGTACCTCCATCTAGAAGGTCAGTAATCTACAATTACACTCAAGGTGGCGGTATTGAGGTCAAGACTCTTCGTCACAATCCTGACGGAACTCTAGATTTGGATTCACTCGCACAGGCCGCAGGTTCGTGTGGCGTATATGTTGAGCAACCTAACCCCTTAGGGATACTAGACGGTGGACTAACTCGAGTCAAGGAGATTATTGGGCAGAACACAGCATTCATTGTCGGAGTTGCGCCAGTCAGCCTTGGTATCATCGAAGCTCCAGGTAACTATGGCGCTGATATTGTAATTGGCGAAGGTCAAGCACTCGGTTCTCCGATAACTTACGGAGGACCATTGTACGGTATTTTTGCATGCACAAAGGCCTACTTGAGACAAATGCCGGGGAGAATCGTTGGTCGCTCAATAGATGTGGATGGAAAGGAAGCGTTCTGTTTGACTCTATCTACAAGAGAGCAGCACATCAGAAGACACAGAGCGACATCTAACATTTGTACAAATGAGACCTTGATTGCGCTTATGGGTGCCATGCACATGTCACTACTTGGTCCAGAAGGGCTAGCAAAATTAGCACAGAGGAACATGGCAGCATGTCAACTTGCAAAGCAAAAGCTATCAGAAATCTCGACGATTGCAGTTCCTCATCAAAGCAATTCACATTTCAATGAATTTGTAGTGGAATTACCAGGCCCTGCTTCAGAATGTATTGCATATCTAGATACACAGGGTCTGATCGGAGGCTTCGATTTATCCACATGGTATCCCGAGAGAGCAAATTGGTTACTGGTATCTTTCAGTGATCAAACCAAGGCGACTGAAATCGAGTTACTTGCAGCACATCTCGCTGTGTGGTCAGCATCTCTTATGCAGGGGGTGAGTGCATGAGTCACTTGTTCGAGCACAAAGGAGCAGATGGAAGAGGATATTCGCAACCAGAACCGGTTGCACCTGTTGATAACCTTCAGATTCCTTCCACTTTAGTAAGGTCAAGTCCACCACGGTGGCCAAGACTATCTGAGCCAGAAATGGTACGTCATTACACATGGTTGTCTACAAGGAACTTCGGAATTGACACAGGATTTTATCCACTTGGATCATGTACTATGAAACATAATCCTAGGGTCAATGAAGTGATTGCACAACTACCGGGTATTGCAGATATACATCCTCTGCAGCCAGAGCATCAAATCCAAGGTACACTGGCAATTTTCCACGAAATGCAGGACATGCTTGGAATCTGTGCAGGTATGGATGCAGTAACATTACAACCCGTGGCAGGAGCACAAGGAGAATTTACTGCGATTCGTTGTATTCAGGAATATTTCAGAAGTCGGGGGGAATTAGGTAGAACCAAAGTTATCGTGCCAGATTCAGCACACGGAACCAACCCTGCTAGTGCGGCGATGGCTGGATTTGAAATCATTGAAATTCCAAGCCAAGAAGATGGAAGAATAGACTTGGATGCGTTGAGAGCAGTTGTCGGAGATGATACTGCTGCAATGATGATTACCAATCCAAGTACACTAGGTGTGTTCGAGCCCGAGATTGCACAAGCTGCAGAAATTGTCCATGATGCAGGCGGACAGATGTACTACGATGGTGCCAACTTCAATGCGATTTTAGGGAGGACTTCACCTGGACTGATGGGCTTCGATGCTGTTCACTACAATCTTCACAAAACATTCAGCCAACCTCATGGAGGCGGAGGTCCTGGTTCTGGACCGATTGGTGTGAAATCACACTTGGCTCAATTCCTACCGGGGCCTGTTGTCAAGAGAAGGCCAATATTGACAGGAGATCAGTTGACTTCTGCCAATCAAGAATGGTGGTATCATTGGCACCAACCAGCAAATAGCATCGGTAAAGTTCAGCAGTGGCATGGTAACAGTGGTGCTGTTATTCGCTGCTGGGCATATTACCGACGTTACGGTCGAAGCCTGAAGACAATGTCTGAGCATGCTGTGCTAAATGCAAATTATCTACGTCACAGAATAATCATGGAAGCAGAAAAGGCAGGTGTACGCCACTTGTTTGCTGATGGTGCGCCAGTTGATGTCGTAAAACACGAATTTACGATTTCTATGGCTCCAATGAAGGAAGAATGCGGAATAGGCGCTATGGACATAGCAAAGGGATTGCTTGACAAGGGATACATGGCTCCAACTGTATACTTCCCTCTTATCGTTCCAGAATGTATGATGGTCGAGCCTACTGAAACTGAATCAAAAGAAACTCTTGACAAGTTTGCAAAGAAATTTGTCGAGGTTCTACAGGAAGATCCAGATGTATTACACAACGCACCGATTACAACAAATGTACGCCGTGTGGATGAAGTGTACGCTGCTCGTAACTTGACTCTATCATACCCATTTGATGAGTGAATCCTTGATTCCATGAAATGTTTCAAGGCTGATGGCTATCAGCCAAACGCATGGAGTGGACGGAAGTAGATACCGTTGGCCCAGGGCCAAAGATGCTCTTTCCAATGGCGTGGTCACTTCTTCCATTGGTTGGCGGGTTGCTGCTTTTCATCAAATCAGACAGTCTTCTAGCAACTTCATTCCTAGCGGCTGGAATTATGCTTTCCTTGTTTGCCGTATGGATTGGCGCCACCTCAATGCCTGGCAGAGTTGATATGCTGGTATTGTTGATATCCCCATTTGCTGCGTTTTGTTTATTCTTCCAACCCCCAATTCTAGTTCAAGCAGCGATTGCATTAGTTGTATGGACTATAAATTACCGTACTGCCTCATTCTTGTCAGCACTTTCAGGTAAGAGCTACCGTTGCAAATGGGATCCAAGAGTGCCGTTACCACAGATAGATGGTGCGACTTACATGCACAGGAAATGGGCCGCAAGACCACTTTTCCGCATAGGTAAAAACATGGTAAGAGGAATTAGAGTTAACAACGAAATAATGTTGGAAGCGGATGCACCGATTACTTTCACATTCAGTGAAGAGTGAGCAAAATAATTGCTTACTTAATTTAGCATATGTAGAGATATGCGCGATTATCCATTGGACATCAGAGGCCTAATTCTTCGTCACATATATCCCGACTCAGATTATCGTTGGATCGCCCCATTTCTTTGGGAGGATAAAATCGA
This sequence comes from Methanobacteriota archaeon, assembly GCA_002710205.1. GTDB lineage: Archaea > Thermoplasmatota > Poseidoniia > Poseidoniales > Poseidoniaceae > MGIIa-K1. Next base: position 18,068 of record PAJN01000019.1, read on the forward strand.
CATCAGAAGTCATGTTGCATGTAATCATCTTGCAAGGCGATATGAAATTTTGATTGAAGTTGATAGTTTAGGTCACGGTAGAATAATCCCAAGAGCAGCTGGAATTGCTGCGAGACAAGGCAGAATCACTCTTGCTAACCTACTGATGACTACACATCTCTATGGCCGTCATCCAGAGCCTGAATTAGAAGCCCGTGCTCTAAGTTTACTTAACGACGAAAAAAGAAAGGTAAGGCGATTGTTGAACAGAAATCGAGAATGGCCCCAAGATGTATGGAACTTACAAGACACGCCCGCTTGGATAATACCTTCTTTCATCAGGAGATTCCGAACTTTAGTCAATAGCAGACCGGTTTCAATTATATCCGGAGGCCATCTTTTAGCAGATGGTAATTGGTTGTGGGAATTCGAAAGTAAATCACATATTCCTTCGCAAATAAGTTCTCACAAAACACCGTCTTCTGGATGAATTTGCTCGATAATGAAATCTAATTTAGCGCGGTACGTTGATGAACCACCGTCGATGGCGACTCATCCATGGACGTAACTATACTACTTGGTTCCAAATCCGATATGCCTGTTGCTGAAAAGTGTACAAAGATACTAGAGCAATTCGATGTTTCTTACCAACTGCGTGTTGCAAGTGCACACAGATCGCCTGCATTCGTAGAACAAATTGTTCACGATGCTGAAGCAGATGGTTGCACTGTTTTCATCGCTATGGCTGGGCTTGCTGCAGCACTACCCGGTGCTGTTGCTGCACTAACTACCAAGCCAGTAATCGGAGTTCCTTGCGGAGGAAGAGTTCCTTATGATAGCCTACTTTCAATTGCACAATTGCCTCCTGGTGTGCCTGCAGCAACAGTAGGAGTTGACAGAGGAGACAATGCAGGATACCTAGCGACTCAGATCTTAGCGCTTGGGAATGAAAAGTATGCTGCTGCCTTGAAGCAAAACAAGCTTGACCAAGTCGCAAGAGTCAAGCAGATGGATGCTGAGGTCAACGGTAGGGATGCTTGATGTTCGATGCTTCATCATTCATCGAAGAGTCCGCTCAAAAAATGAAGGATGAAATTGACGATATTGCAATCATCGCTTGCAGTGGCGGAGTTGATTCTACAGTTGCAGCAGTAATTGCAAATCAAGCAATTGGAGAACTACTACACTGCGTGTATGTCGATACTGGATTAATGAGGAAAAATGAGACCGAAGAAATCCAAGAGATGTTGGCTGCACACGGCTTGAATCTGACAACAGTATTTGCTGAAGACCGATATTTCGATGCTCTTAGTGGTGTTACAGACCCCGAACAAAAGCGCAAGATTATCGGAGAATTATTCATTCGGATTTTTGAAGAAGAGCAAGATAAAGTCGGAGCAAAGTACCTAGTTCAAGGAACTATTGCACCGGATTGGATAGAATCTGGAGGCGGTGTGCGTGACACGATCAAGAGCCATCATAATGTTGGTGGGTTGCCAGAAGACATGACCTTGGAGGTTTTTGAACCACTTCGTGATTTGTACAAAGACGAAGTTAGGGATTTAGCTAGAGAACTCAAAATTCGTGTTGCAGATAGGCAACCATTCCCTGGTCCTGGTTTGGCAGTCCGTTGCCTCGGTACACTTACCAAGGAAAGAGTCCATGTTGTAAGAGAAGCATGTGCAATAGTCGAAGAGGAACTTGAGGCTGCAGCTGCTGAAGGAAAAATGGAAATTCCATGGCAGTATTTTGCTGCACTACTTCCTGTTAGGTCAGTAGGAGTGCACGGAGATGTCCGCGCATATGGAGAAACAGTAGTGGTAAGAGCAGTACAATCTATGGATGGAATGTCTGCAAGATATTCTACGATACCTCATGATGTTCTAGCAAAAATAAGCACTAGGATAACAAATACTGTCAAAGGTTCAGTCAACCGTGTTGTCTATGACATAACTCACAAACCACCCGGTACAATCGAGTGGGAATAATCACAACGGAGTTTTGAACCCCATTGCTCGTACAATACACCAACCGGCTCTTGCTTCCCAAATGGCGAACATTCCTCCAAAGGTTGTAGCGGCAACTGCGTACCACCATATTGCTCCTTCAATAAATCCGGTTAGAATTACTGCTGCCAGAGCGAGTGCACCAACTAGTGCCATCAGTCCCATCTTCAATCTCGCTGCTTTACCTTTAGCTCCAATGTTACACTGCATTATTTCCACCTCGTTCCACGGATAGTCTTGCTCGTAGTTTCATGTAATTGATTTTCATCCACAATGACACCTTAGATGCCCTTGACAGTTTCAACGGTGCAGAGAATACATCTCCAGAGCGTCTGACTATTTCATCGAAAATCTTGGAGTATGCGTCCAGCATTATTCGCGGCTGCACTCGTGAACGTGGATCTAGATATTCAAACAGATGAATGGCAGAGGTTTGGTGTCTGCGAACAACTTCGAGATACTCTCTCATGAAAGAATTCCAAGAAGGAGTTTGAGGGAGATTCGGATTCGATAAGTCGTGCGCAGTAATATTGTATTCCGCCAATACTTCTTTCGGCAAGTATACTCTTCCGCGTTCATAATCTTCGGAAACGTCTCTGAGAACATTGATCAATTGCATTTGGATTCCCAAATCAATGGCATGTAGCCTTGCTGCTCTATCTTCATAACCATATATCTCAATTAGAATTAATCCGACTGCAGATGCCACTTTGTAGCAGTATGAACGTAATTCGTCCCATGTGTTACACTGTACAGGGAACAAGTCATCTTCCATTCCCTCGATAATGGTTTCAAAGTCCTGTAGGCGAATTGGATAGCGCTTGAACACGTCTTGTAGAGCGATGAATACAGGTTCATCATTTTCTGTAATTTCCCCAAGATTTGCTCTCTGCAACTTATTCCTAATTGCAACTAGCGCCATTAATCTCTGAGAGTGTATTTCTTTAGGATTTGATGGCCCGCTATCAGGATGTAGTTCACGTAAAATTAAATCACGTTGATTGGTTTGTTCTAACAGTTCTTCACTGTGTTCTACAATAGGCTCTTCATCACCATCAACTATGTCGTCAACCCAGCGACATAGAGCATACACTGCATGCACAGCACGCCTCTTATCTAGCCCTAAGGCAGAGAAGGAGCTGTAGAATGTGGTTGAAGCATTTTTGCAGATTTGTTGGCACTGCAAATACGCGTCTTCAATTATTTCCTCGCGCATTCTCTCACCTTATGTTTGAGTTGGATTACCTGTTGCAATATCTGATTTCGCAGATACGGCAGATTTGTTGGATTTGCTCCTTCGCTTCCGACTTGCGAACCAGGTGTCGACCCCGTTCCAATCTGGCCTTATTCCAAGGCTATCAAGAATTAATTTTGAACTTATTCGTGCTGATTCGTAAATTACAGGAAGGCCACTTCCTGGGTGTGTTCCTCCGCCAACAAGATACAAATTTTTGATTTCATCGAATTCATTTTTTGGTCTGCGCCATAGCATTTGGTCTAATCCATGTGCTAAGTTGAATACTGCTCCGCGGTAGCAATGTTCTCCCCAATCCTCTGGAGTAATAACTAGTTCAGAGACAATATTTTCTTTGAGATTTTCAAATCCAAGTTTGGTTTCGATCTGGTCGATTATCCTGTTACGGAAAGGATCTTTTTCATCATCCCAGTTGATGTTTTCGTGAATGTGTGAGACAGGCACTAATGCGTAAACAGTAGAGTGTCCTTCAGGTGCCATTTGTGGGTCAGTTACACATGCATTCTGAACGTAAACCGAAGGGTCATCCCATGTCAAACGGTGATATTTCTCGATGTCCTCAAGGTTAGAGACATAGTTTTTCGAGGCGTATATTTGGTGGTGTGGTAAATGATCATAAGTGCCCTTGACACCAAGATAGAGCATGAATGTTGAACAAGAATACTTTTTCTTGTCAATCTTCTTGTTAGACCATTTCTTTCTTACGCTGTCAGGGAAGAGAGAGGTCATACCTTGAGCAAAGTCGGCATTCATGACAACTTTGTCTGCATAGAATTCACCATTTTCTGTAACAACGCCTTTGATGGTTTTCTTATCCATGATGACTTCAGTGACCGACTCTCCCATTCGGAAATCTACACCCAAGTCTTTGGCAATTTGACCCATTCTTTCAGAAACACTACCTAGTCCGCCCATTGGGTGGAATATCCCGTATTCATACTCTAGGAATGCTAGCATAGTGAACAAACTTGGGCAGTTGAACGGAGACATGCCGAGATATTTTGTTTGGAATGACATAGCTAGCATCAAGCGCTCATCATCAAAAATTTTCATCAGATCTTTGGCTACTGAGCGCTGAGGACGTAGAACCTTTGACACACGCATTGCTCTCTTGGAAAGTAGGTCGCTAGCGCCGAACCATGGTTCCTGCAAGCACTGCTTCGACTTGTCGAGTTTGTTTCTGTTATCTTCGAGATATCTTCTGAAACCTTGTGCATTNTTTTCTCCAGAAAGCGTAGCAATGCGTTCACACATTTGATCTACGTCACTGGTACAATCTAGCATACCTCCCTGTCCGAAAATCAACCTGTAGTTGATATCGAGTTTCTTGAGTTTGAGTTCCTCGTGTGCATCTAGGCCAATCGCTTGAAAAATGTCTTCGATGACTTCTGGGTAATGAAAGAAGGTTGGTCCAAGNTCAAATTTGAATCCGTCTCGCTCGAAGACTTTGTTTCGCCCTCCTACTCTTTCAGATCTTTCAAAAACGGTGACTTTGACTCCAGATTTGGCCAGCAGTAAAGCGGATGCTAGTCCTCCGGGGCCTGCTCCAATAATTGCTACAGATGGTTGTTTTACGCTGGACATAATATTCACGCCGTGGTTTTAGTTATTAAAGGAAGGTTTTTACCCACTGAGTTCCAGTTAGCAGCAGGCTCTTTATCGAGTAGAGTTGTTGTGTCGATTAAAGTTGCAAATTCATCTAGGTATGGTCCCATTGAAGAGATTAAATCTACTTCTGGATGTCCTTTCAAAACCATACCATCCATGTACATTAGAGAACGGATAATCGGGAATGCTTCATCACCAAATGAGCAACCTGCCAAAACAGCAGCTTTGACGGTCTTCATCATCTGTTGAGTTAGCGATACCTCGCTTACAGATGTCCCCACGAATCCATCATAGAGTTCGTACATAGAGTCATAGTAAGTTTGGAGGGTTTTACCAGAAGGTGCTACATCAGCCATTGTTAACATTGCATCGAATGCATTCTGTAGTTCACCTTTGGCAAGGAAGTAGAAGAAGCCAAACAGTGCCTTTCTAACATGGTCCGGTGCTTCACAAATCGCTCCCGTATCAATGAAAACGAAATTTTTGTCGCTTCCCATCATTGCATTTCCTGGATGTAAGTCGCCGTGGAATACCCCCATGCCGAACATGTATGCTCCATGGATTCTGAATAGTTGTAGCAAATCTTCCCATTCCATCGAACCAGCATTTAGATGAGATTCGAGAGTCGGATCTGTAATTTCTTCCATCACTAGAACATTTTCACTTGACAGTTCTTTCCAAATTTTAGGAAATCGCAGTTTTGGCATAGGGAACTTTTCACTATACTCTTCAGCCAGTTTTTCTAACCGTTCCTTGCCTGTAATCTCGTTTAGTAAATTTAGTTCACGAAGTGTGTAATCTTCGATGTGGTTTAGAANTCCAATAGGATTTCCAACTTTCTTTAGCTTAGGGTTAAACAGCAACCCCATCTTCATCCATCTCTTCATACGGCGAACATCCTTTTCGAACGATTTCTTGAAGTCACCTTTGATGAGTTTAATCACAACACGTGTCCCATCACTTAATTCAGCCCTGTGTATCTGTCCGATGCTAGCTGCNGCAAATGGTGTTGATTCGATGTGATTGAAATGTGAGCGGAAACTTTTGTCTGTGTATTTGTCAAGTAATTTGTCAAAATTCTCTGGAGGAATGGACGGTGCCCTACTGTACAGTTCCTGAAGCTGAATGCATCTCTCCGGCTCAAGTAGGTCTGGGCGTAGTGCACAGATTTGACCTAACTTCACAGCCAATAGCCCCATTGATTGGATTTTATCAATATCAACAGGCTTCTTACCCCTTAATTGCCTTGCAAACCGAAGCAAAGTACTGAGGCGCATATTATCATCTACGCAGTTCAATATATTAATACCCGTTTAATTCTCTAATCTGTTAGTTCCATTGAACCGCCAGTATGCTTGTGAATTATGTAATGCCACAAATCTTCAGGTTTCCCTGAACCTTCAATTCTCTGAATGGCGATTTGAGAATCTTTGGAAAATCTGCTTGAAAGTGCTCCCTCGATTATGCCATCATCCATTTCCCACATTGGGAGTGCATCAGGATCATCAACCGGAGGGTGATGTAATCCAACTCTAACGTGGAATGTCGGGTCGACATCATACTCTAGCCTTCCCAGGCCGGCATATTCCCACCAGTCCATCATCTCATCTAGGAATTCAATATCGTGCTCGATTCCTCTTAATGAGAATGAAATTTCTCGTCCGATTCTGTTTCCGATTTGTCTAAGCATCAATCCTATGTCGATTCCAAGGACTTTTAGATTGGACAGTTTTCCTTCAGTCAGCTTATTCCTGGCGTGATTAACTTCCTTTCCTGCAGCGAAAAATGCTTCAGGGTCAAACGGAGTATCTTCATCCGGAAGTTCATCTTCAATNCCTAATACTGAAGAGAAATTCTTCAAGAATGAACCTTCTCCAATTGTTAGACGCAACGGATCGTTGATCTGATTGTCAGTGTATCTTGCTACTGCTGTATCGAAAAGTACAGCATTTTCCCAGATTGTATCGATTAGATTAACATGAGATTCAGCAAAGGCTGGAGATTCAATAATCAATGCGGCATCATCCTTGCCCCTTCCAACAGGGTTGTCTTCTATGTTTAGGTACTGGATGACTTCGATGCCATCACGAACAAAACCTAGAGATTCTAATTCATCAGAGTGTCTAACTTCGATAGACTCGTGTAATTCATTGAAGAAACGAATTGTTCTCTTGTCCAAGTGAGTGATNATTTGACAAACAACTCCACTAACAGCGGCGTTGTTAACTGCTTCAAGTGCCTCTGGGTTACGGCAAAGGTGTAAGATTCCGTATTGTCCGAGCAAAAGAATCAATCTTTCCTCAGAGTCTTCTGCCATTTTCTTTAACCTGCTGTAAATATTACCTCTTTCTTTCAAAACTGCGAATCGAGGGTCGTCAGTGCTTCTAGCGGTGGTCTGAGATGTTTTTGTCTCCTTTGTGACATCTTTGGAAATTTCATCATAACCTTCTACTAATCGATTTAATTGTTGCTTTCGCATCCCTATGATGTGCTCAATTGCCTGATGAACATTCATGCTTGAAAAGCGCATAGGTCTGTCTGCGGTAACAGTAACGATTCCCATTTCCTGAAGTCGAGACAAGCTGTTGTAGGCGTCTAATCTTGTAGTACTCAGTTCCTTTGCCAGTTCAGATGCTTTCATCTTTGGGTTTGAGCCCAGAACTAGAATTGATCTCACTTCACGCTCGTTCAATCCAGAGTCTAAGAGTAGTTCTTCCCACATCTAGTCGCCTCCAGAAACCTTCGAGATATCAGCTAGAATTTTGGCTACGTGTCTTCTTGGCCTGAACAGCCAATCGTACACATAGTGGACCTTATTGTCTGGTCCAACTACAAAGGATGATTTTGATGGGAATTGGCCCAAGTGCAGAGGGATGTTGTATGATTCACCCACTGATCTATCGACATCCGCCAACAGGGGGAATGGTAAATCACCTATTGTGGATTTGAAATCTTTCAATTTCTCATATGAACCAGGTCCGATTCCCACGATTGTACATCCAGAGGACTTGAATAATTCATACTGTTCTTTGAAGGTCAAACACCCACGCTTACAGGTTGGAGAATTGTTTCGTGAATAGAAAAACAAGACGCGCCACTTTCCGTGGAGTGAAGTGCTGTCAAACATGCTTCCATCGTCTGCTTGGAGAATAAAATCTGGAGCAGTTTGGCCAATTATACTATTTCCCATCTCAACCACTCAGACTTCTAAGATATGTCCCATTCGTGAGGCCTTGGTTCTGAGATAAGAAATATTGTGTTCGCTAGGTACTACAATAATTGGAACACGGTTCTTGATATCTATACCATTTTCGGCTAATTGAAGTCTTTTTTCAGGATTGTTAGTTAGGAGATACAACTCATCATAGCCAATGCTCTTCAGCATCTCTGCAGCGATTTCGTAAGTTCTTGCATCTGCGGGTAGTCCAAGTTCCAAGTTAGCATCAAGAGTGTCTAAGCCCTGATCCTGTAATGCATAAGCTTGCATTTTTGCATAAAGTCCGATTCCTCTTCCTTCTTGCTTAAGGTATACAATTGCTCCACTTCCGTGTGCTTGAATTTCTTTCATAGAGGTCTCAAGTTGAGGCCCACAATCGCATCTNAGGCTGCCAAAAGCATCACCTGTAAGACATTCTGAATGTACCCTTACTAGCGGAACGATGTCCGGGTTTTCGAGGTACAGCAAGGCATGCTCCTTGTTGTTTTTGTGGTCGCGGAATGCTCTGATTCTGAACGTTCCAAATTTTGTTGGCATCATCGCATCGGCTTCTACAATGCTAGTCTCTCGCTTCTTGCTGAGCATGATATGTTTTCACAACTNCANTTTATAATANCCTGTTCNNANGCNTANNGGNNGNAAACGGTGGTATATATACCATGTANNATNCNTNGNANNCATGNCTGGCGTAGTTTGNGATTTAGGNGTNGCAGCCAGNGCAATNCACNANGNCAANATNTTGCTNGTTAAAGAGGCTCGAGGAAANTANCAGAANNTNTGGGGTCTNCCNAAGGGAAGNGTCGATGAAGGNGANTCTCCTGAATCGGCAGTANTNCGNGAACTTNCNGAAGAAACNGGAGTCANTGGNNCNATNNTNGGNTTNTCNGCAGTNAGNTCGACNNTNTACAAGNAGAAAGCCNGCNGTNTTCTTGTGCTANGANGTNANNATCGANTCNAATCAAACAAGNATNTCNACNGACGANATTGANGAAATCAAATGGGNTGANCTTNACTGAGCTAAAAGACTTGAATTGGGTTTCCCAAACCATGCACAATCTTGCGTTGGATGCTTTGAGTGGAGAGAGGATGTCGTTGAAGTCTTCCAGGCCAGTTACAAAGTCAGACTCATATCACGTCTACAGTGTGAATCGACAATCAAAAAATATAGGTCAGTGAAAATATCATGATTCCAGAAAACCGCTTGCGCATATTCAATCAGGGCAAAGACTCTGGTGAGTGCGTTTTGTACTGGATGATTTCTGCCAGAAGAACAAGGTGGAATCATGGCCTTCAGCACGCCATTGATCTGGCGAATGAACGTAATCTTCCCTTAGTAGTCGTCGAAGCATTATCTATTGCACATCAGTGGGCTAACGATAGGTCTCACACTTTCGTCATCCAAGGAATGATGGATAACAAGAAATCACTTGAGGATTCTCCAATAACATACATCCCTTATGTGGAAACCAAGCCTTACGAGGCTAGAGGCCTGCTTGAGAAATGGATGGAATTTGCAGATGTGTTGGTTATCGACGATTTCCCTGTATACATGCCTCGTAGAATCTCGGAAATAGCAGTAACAATCGGTAAGTGCGAGGTGCACATCGTCGACTCTAACGGATTCATTTCGATGAGGCAAGACAGAGAATTCACCACTGCATACTCCTTGCGCAGACACTTGCACAAGACCATCATTCAACACATGTCTGAGTTCCCAATGCCCAATTCTGTTCCAAATGCAGCAGGCTTGCCAAAATTCCCGCAGGCTAAGGCAGAGAGCATCTTCAAAGAAAGCGATACACCAATGACGCCATATGAATTCATTTGGAGGATTTGTGAAATCGAAGATGTTGGTCTAAATGCACTCTCAGTGCTGTCTATCGATCACTCAGTACCTCCTGTTCAGCATACTAAAGGCGGTTCAGTAGCTGCATTATCCAGATGGAATGAATTCTTGGAAGAAAGATTGAGTGAGTATTCCGAAAATCGAAACCAACCCGAACTAAATGGTTCAAGTGGCCTTTCTCCTTACCTTCACTTTGGCCACATAAGTCCTCACCAAATCCTCTCAGAGATTTTCTCGAAAAACAACTGGGATATCTCAAGAATTGTTCCTCCCGACAATGGTAGGAGGTCCGGATGGTGGGGACTACCAAATGATGTAGAATCCTTCTTGGACCAGGTTATAGTTTGGAGAGATTTAGGATTCATACACTGTGCTACTGTTCAGAATCACCACGAATTTGCCTCTATTCCAGAGTGGGCTCAAAAGACCCTGAAAGAGCACGAAGACGACCCACGTCCATACATTTATTCATTCGAGGAATTCGAGAATGCTCAAACTCATGACGAGTTGTGGAATGCTGCACAAAGACAACTCCGTTCAGAAGGAATGATTCACAATTATCTCCGCATGCTATGGGGCAAGAAGATACTCGAATGGACTCCTACTCCTGAAATTGCGATGAAATACATGGTGGCACTGAATGACAAATGGGCTCTGGATGGTAGAGATCCAAATACCTATACTGGAATTGGTTGGGTTCTAGGCAAGTTCGACAGAGGATGGACTGAAAGGCCGGTGTATGGTAAAATTCGCTGCATGACTACAGCTTCCACAAAGAGGAAATTCAGCACTAAGAAGTACATCGAAACCTATTCTGTTTCACCTTCGAAGCAGCAAACTCTGTTCCCTAACGTAACTGCTAACTCCAGTAACATCTCATATGAAAGGAGGGATTAAATTGCCACTTTTTGTTCATAAAGCCAAATTTGATGCAAACAAAAAGCAGATTTGGGATTGGTACAACAGCGACGGGGCATTCAGGCGAATCATGCCGGAATGGGAAGGCATTCAACCAATCAATGCGGGTCGTTTAGTCGATGGCGATGAGACAATTTTCAAAGTGAAAATGGGGCCACTTCGACAAAAATGGGTTGCTAGGCACCACAGTGTAGTTCCTGGCGAATCATTTGCTGACAGGATGATCAAAGGTCCATTTGGTGCGTGGAATCATCACCATGAGTTCGAATCTAAATCTGGTCAAGTAACATCTGTTATCGACAATGTCGAATACAAGCTTCCTCTACACATTTTCACAGGATGGTCCGCAGGATTTACGGTATTGCCAAGGATGAAGCAGATGTTTGAGTTTCGCAGTGTAAGAGTTGCTAATGACTTGAAGCAGATCCAGGCCACTGAAAAATTACCAAGGCAGAGAATATTGGTGTCTGGGTCTACAGGTATGATTGGGTTACAGTTGTGTGCTTTCTTAGAGGCTGCTGGACATGATGTCCATCGTCTGCTGCGTCCAAGCACCAAACTCCCAAGCGATGTTGATTCGAGTAAAGTAGTCAAGTGGAATGATTTGACTGGAGAAATATTGGAAGGAGACATGAATGGATTCGACAGTATCATCCATCTCGCAGGAGCAGGAATCGGAGATAAGCGCTGGTCTAAGAAGCGTTTGAAGCTGATTAGAGACAGTCGAATAGTTCCAACTCAAAACCTTGCTAAAATTATAGCGGGACTTGAAAATCCACCAAAGAAACTTCTTTGCTCATCTGCAATAGGATTCTATGGAAATAGAGGAAACGAGGTCCTCGATGAAAATTCGAGTGCTGGAAATGACATGCTGTCAGACCTGTGTAAAGACTGGGAGAATTCATCTAGTGCTGCAAAGGATGCAGGAATCAACGTCATTCACATGAGAACTGGAATTGTTATGTCTCCATTGGGCGGTGCGCTTGCCAAGTTGTTACTGCCGGCAAAGATGGGTGCAGGTGGCCCTGTTGGCGGTGGAAAGCAGATGCAGTCTTGGATTTCTTTAGATGACGAGATTTACGCTATTCACCACTTGATGATGAAAGAAGATAGTGAAGGTGCATACAACCTAACAGCGCCGAATCCAGTTTCACAGAAGCAGTTCGCTAAGACTCTAGGTAAGGTTCTCAGAAGACCTGCATTCGCACCATTGCCAGGATTTGTAATCAAGATATTATTCGGAAAAATGGGTAAGAAATTAGTTCTCGAAGGCCAAGATGTCCGGCCAAATCGATTAATTGAATCCGGTTACGAATTCACACATTCTGAGCTTGAATCCTGCCTGCGCAGTTGCTTAGGAAAGATGAAACTCAAGTGATTGCGAGTACGTCTTTGGTTAGATCACAGGTTCGTTATCAAAATCCTTGAGACAAGGCATGTAAAATCCATGCAATAAAGGCAAATATGATAAAACCAAATACGACTACAGTAGTTCCAATTGCCTCTGTATTACTCATATCTTTAGTGGTAGTCATTGCCTGAAGAATTGTAGACCAACCATATACAAACAAGAAAATAGAGAGAGAGCAGAAAATCCAAAAGCTCTCATCTGCATCATCCGCAATAAATC